>NZ_LWGM01000273.1 GCF_001750215.1 Isoptericola variabilis
CCGTGCCGCGGCGGCCTCGGCGGCGTCGAGGCGGCGGCGCACGACGACGCGCGCGCCCGACTCGAGCCGGCGCCACGGCGCAGTGTCGTCGCTCACAGCTGCCTCCTTCCGGGGCGGGTTCCGGGGCGCGGCGGGCCCGCCCGGCCGTCACCGCGCCCGGGGCGATACTAGAGTTCTGAGCAGCAAGACCCTGCCGCCTCCTGCGGGCGGACGCCCCGCGCGGCGTACGGGTGCAGCCTCGTGAACTGGAAGGTTCTCCTCGTGACCTACGTGATCGCCCAGCCCTGCGTCGACGTCAAGGACAAGGCGTGCATCGAGGAGTGTCCGGTCGACTGCATCTACGAGGGCCAGCGCTCCCTGTACATCCACCCGGACGAGTGCGTCGACTGCGGCGCCTGCGAGCCGGTGTGCCCGGTGGAGGCCATCTACTACGAGGACGACGTCCCCGAGCAGTGGAAGGACTTCTACACCGCCAACGTCGAGTTCTTCGACGACCTGGGCTCGCCCGGCGGCGCCGCCAAGATGGGCCTGATCGAGAAGGACCACGCGGTGGTCGAGGCCCTGCCGCAGCAGGCCTGAGCCGCCGTCCATGGGACTCGCCGACCTCCGCGACCTGCCCTACCCCTGGGACACCCTCACCGACGTCACCGCCACCGCGCGCAGCCACCCCGGCGGCCTGGTGGACCTGTCGATCGGCACGCCCGTCGACCCGACGCCCGACGTCGTGCGCGCCGCGCTCGCGGCGGCGTCCGACGCGCACGCCTACCCGGCCACGTACGGCACGCCGGCGCTGCGCGCGTCGGTGGCCGCCTGGTTCGCCCGCCGGCGCGGCGTGCCCCACCTGGACCCGGCCGGGGTGCTGCCCACGGTCGGCTCCAAGGAGCTCGTCGGGCTGCTGCCGTCGCTGCTGCGCCTGGGGCCCGGCGACGTCGTCGTGCACCCCGCGGTCGCCTACCCCACGTACGCGGTGGGCGCCCGGCTGGCCGGCGCCACCGCGCTGGCGACCGACGACGTGGAGGAGTGGGCCGGGCGCGGCGACGTGCGCCTGGTGTGGGTGAACTCGCCCTCCAACCCGACCGGCGAGGTGCTCGGCACCGACCGGCTGCGCCGCGTGGTCGAGGCGGCACGCGCCGTCGGCGCCGTCGTCGTCTCCGACGAGTGTTACGCCCAGCTGCCGTGGGCCGAGCGGTGGGTCGGGCCCGACGGCGCCCCGCGGGTGCCGAGCGTCCTGGACCCCGCGGTGACCGGCGGCTCGCACGAGGGCCTGCTCGTGGCGTACTCGCTGTCCAAGCAGTCGAACCTCGCCGGGTACCGCGCGGCGTTCGTGGCGGGGGACCCGGCGCTGGTCGCCGACCTGCTGGCCACGCGCAAGCACCTGGGCATGATCGTGCCGCGGCCGGTGCAGGAGGCCATGCGCGCCGCCCTCGACGACGACGCGCACGTGGAGGCCCAGCGCGCGGTCTACGGGCGCCGGCGCGCCACGCTGCTCGCGGCGCTGCTCGAGGCCGGCTGGGCGGTGGACCACTCCGAGGCCGGGCTGTACCTGTGGGCGCGCCCGGCCGACCCCGCCGACACCCCGACGTCGCGGGAGCTCGTCGCGCGGCTCGCGCGCCTGGGCCTCCTCGCCGGGCCGGGCGAGTTCTACGGCGACGCCGGCGCGGGCCACGTGCGCATCGCGCTGACCGCCTCCGACGACGCGATCGCCGAGGCGGCCCGCCGGCTCCGCGGCGCCTGACCGCCGCCCACCCTGCGCTGACCCGCCGCTGACCGAACCCTGGGGAAACTGTGGCCCGCGCCTGCCGAGGGCTTGCCGTGGCCGCGGGTGCGGCGGGACGATGTGAGCGTCCGGTGTACGTCCCGGATTGGAACGATGAGGCTCCGCGGGGGTAGGTTCACCTCAGGCCGACGCTGCCCTGGCGCACCAGCCCCGACGGACGCCACGGCGCCCGACGCCGAGGAACCCACGGCACCGAGGCCGAGCACGCAGCGACGGCGTGCGCCACGACCAGAGCGGCGGGTCGCGCAGACCCGGGCCCGCCGCCCGCCAGGAAGGACACCATGACGACCACTTCCCAGTCCCCGGACACTCAGGTCGAGCTCACCGTCGACGGTGCCGCCCGGCCGCTGCCCGTCGTGGGGGCCACCGAGGGGAACGACGGGATCGTCGTGTCGTCCCTGCTCAAGGAGACGGGGCTCGTCACCTACGACCCCGGCTTCATGAACACGGCGGCCTGCGAGTCGTCCATCACCTACATCGATGGCGACCAGGGCATCCTGCGCTACCGCGGCTACCCGATCGACCAGCTCGCCGAGCAGTCGACCTTCCTCGAGGTCGCCTACCTGCTCATTTACGGCGCGCTGCCGGACGCGGCGGCCCTCGAGGCGTTCACCGACCGCGTCAACCGCCACACCCTCGTGCCGGAGCAGTTCCGCGCGTTCCTGTCGGCGTTCCCGCGCGGCGGCCACCCGATGTCGATCATGGCCTCGGCGGTCAACGCGCTGGCGTCGTTCTACCCGGAGTCGCTGGACCCGCACGACGACGACGCCGTCGATCTCGCGACCGTGCTGCTGCTGGCCAAGGTCCGCACCATCACGTCCTACGTGCACCGCGCGCAGCACGACGAGCCGCTGCTGTACCCGGACTACTCGCGCGGCTACGTCGAGGACTTCCTGCGGATGTCGTTCTCGCGGCCCTACGAGCAGTGGGAGCCGAACCCCGTCGTCTCCGCGGCGATGGACAAGCTGCTCATCCTGCACGCCGACCACGAGCAGAACTGCTCGACGTCCACGGTGCGCATCGTCGGCTCGTCGAACGCCAACCTCTACGCGTCGGTCTCGGCGGGCGTCAACGCCCTGTCCGGCCCGTCGCACGGCGGCGCCAACGAGGCCGTGCTGGCCATGCTCGAGCGCATCCGCTCCGGCGGCGACTCCGTCGAGACCTTCATGAAGAAGGTCAAGAACAAGGAGGACGGCGTCCGCCTCATGGGCTTCGGCCACCGGGTCTACAAGTCCTACGACCCGCGCGCCGCCATCGTGAAGACGCACGCCGACGCGGTGCTCGAGGAGCTCGGCGCCAAGGACGAGCTGCTCGACATCGCCCGCGGGCTCGAGGAGATCGCCCTCAACGACGACTACTTCGTCGAGCGCAAGCTCTACCCGAACGTCGACTTCTACACGGGCCTGATCTACAAGGCGATCGGCTTCTCGCCGAGCATGTTCACGCCGCTGTTCGCGCTGGGCCGCATGCCCGGCTGGATCGCCCAGTGGCGCGAGATGATGAAGGACCCGAAGACGAAGATCGGCCGCCCGCGCCAGATCTACACCGGGGCCACCGAGCGCCCGTACGTGCCCGTCGCGGAGCGCTGAGCCGCCCGCCCCGACGACGACGGCCCGGTCCCTCCGCGCGGAGGGACCGGGCCGTCGTCGTCGGGGGTCTCAGCCCGCGGCGTGCAGGTCCACCTCCACGACGCCGGGCGCGAGCGCGGCCCGGTCGATCGGGCGCCAGGCCGCGCCGTCGCCGCGGCCGGCGTCGAGCCCGCTGCGGCGCGTCCACATCTGGTCGCCGACCCGCACCTCCACGGCGTCGGTGGCCGCGGCCGTGGCCACCGCCCAGTGGGCGACCGCCCAGGCGGCGCGGCCGGGGTC
>NZ_LWGM01000274.1 GCF_001750215.1 Isoptericola variabilis
GTCGAGCGGCTGCGCGCGGACCTCGCCGCCGAGCTGCGCGCCGCCGTCCTCGCCTCCCGCGACGCGGGCGTGCTGCAGGCGTGGGTGCGCACCGACGACGGCGCCGACGACCACGAGGCGTGGACCCGGCTGGCCCGGCTCGCGCCGCCGGGCAACCCGCTGGCCCTGCGCGCGCGGGCCCACCTCGACGTGCTCGACCGGCTGCTGCGCTGACCGCGCCGCCGGTCGCCCCCGGGCGTGCAACGGGGTTGCAACGTGCCCCTCCGTACGGTGAGCGCACCGGCGCGACGACGCCCCGGAGGGGGGCGGGCGTCGTCGGCCGGCCGGACGTCGACTGCAAGGAGGCAGCCAGCATGACCGTCTACGCAGCTCCCGGGCAGCCCGGGGCGATCGCGGAGTACAAGACGCGCTACGACCACTGGATCGGCGGGGAGTACGTGCCGCCGGCGAGCGGGGAGTACTTCGAGAACCCGACGCCGATCACCGGCCAGACCTTCACCGAGGTGGCCCGCGGCAACGCCGAGGACATCGAGCGGGCCCTGGACGCCGCGCACGGCGCCGCCCGGGCGTGGGGGCGCACGTCGCCCACCGAGCGCGCGAACATCCTGAACAGGATCGCCGACCGCATGGAGGCGCACCTCGAGGAGATCGCGGTGGCCGAGACCTGGGAGAACGGCAAGCCGGTGCGCGAGACGCTGGCCGCCGACATCCCGCTGGCCATCGACCACTTCCGCTACTTCGCCGGCGCGATCCGCGCCCAGGAGGGGTCGATCAGCGAGATCGACGCGACCACGATCGCCTACCACTTCCACGAGCCGCTCGGCGTCGTCGGGCAGATCATCCCGTGGAACTTCCCGATCCTCATGGCCACGTGGAAGCTCGCCCCGGCGCTGGCGGCGGGCAACGCCGTCGTGCTCAAGCCGGCCGAGCAGACCCCGGCGTCGATCCTGTTCCTCATGGACATCGTCGGCGACCTGCTGCCGCCCGGCGTGGTCAACGTGGTCAACGGGTTCGGCGTCGAGGCCGGCAAGCCGCTGGCGTCCTCGCCGCGCATCCGCAAGATCGCGTTCACGGGCGAGACCACCACGGGCCGGCTGATCATGCAGTACGCCAGCCAGAACATCATCCCGGTGACGCTCGAGCTGGGCGGCAAGAGCCCGAACATCTTCTTCGAGGACGTCGCCGCCACCCGCGACGACTTCTACGACAAGGCGCTCGAGGGCTTCACGATGTTCGCGCTCAACCAGGGGGAGGTGTGCACCTGCCCGTCCCGTGCGCTGATCCAGTCGTCGATCTACGACGAGTTCCTGGGCGACGCGCTGGAGCGCACCAAGGCCGTCCAGCAGGGCAACCCCCTGGACACCGAGACGATGATCGGGGCGCAGGCCTCCAACGACCAGCTGGAGAAGATCCTCAGCTACATCGACATCGGCAAGGCCGAGGGGGCGCGGGTGCTCACCGGCGGCGAGCGGGCCGACCTGGGCGGCGAGCTGTCCGGCGGGTTCTACGTGACGCCCACGGTGTTCGAGGGCAAGAACTCGATGCGCATCTTCCAGGAGGAGATCTTCGGGCCCGTCGTGGCCGTGACCGAGTTCTCCGACTTCGACGACGCGATCAAGACGGCCAACGACACCCTGTACGGGCTGGGCGCCGGCGTGTGGTCGCGCAACATCGAGACCGCGTACCGGGCCGGGCGGGAGATCGAGGCCGGGCGCGTGTGGACGAACAACTACCACGCCTACCCGGCCGCGGCCGCGTTCGGCGGGTACAAGGGCTCGGGCGTCGGGCGCGAGAACCACAAGATGATGCTCGACCACTACCAGCAGACGAAGAACCTGCTGGTGAGCTACTCGCCGCAGAAGCTCGGCTTCTTCTGACCGACCGCCGGCACACCGGGTTCCGGGTCCCTGGCGCTCCGAGACAGCAGGGTCTGTCTCGGAGCGCCAGGGACCCGCACCGGTGGGGGAGGAGGGATCGTGACCGATCCGACGACGGGCCCCACGACAGGCCCGGGGACGGCGGCGCCGGCGCGGGTGGCGCTGACCGACGACGCCGCGGTGCTGCTGGCGCGGCTGCGCGCACGCCACGGCGAGCTGATGTTCCACCAGTCGGGCGGGTGCTGCGACGGCTCCAGCCCGATGTGCTACCCGCAGGGCGACTTCCTGACGTCCGACGCCGACGTGCACCTGGGCGACCTGCCGGTCGGCGTCGACGGCGAGGCGTTCACGGTGCCGGTGTGGATGAGCCGGTCGCAGTTCGAGTACTGGAAGCACACCCACCTGACCATCGACGTGGTGCCCGGCCGCGGTGCCGGGTTCAGCGTCGAGGCGCCCGAGGGCGTGCGGTTCCTCATCCGCTCGCGGCTGCTCACCGACGACGAGTGGGCGGCGCTCGGCAGCTGACCCGAGCTGCCGGCCGGGGACGCTACGAGCGCTGCCGTCGCGGGCGGACGCCGGAGCCCTCGAGCTCCAGGGCGGCGAGAGCCTCGACGACGTCCGGGTCGCCCGCCCGCCACGCGGCGACCGGGTCCGGCGAGACGCGACGGATGGCCCGCAGCGGCTGGTGGGCCAGCGCGCGCAGCGCGAACAGGGACGGGTCGGTGCCGTGCCGGAGCGCCCTCGCGGTGGCGGTGGCCCGGCGCACGAACCGCAGCCGGGGCGGCAGGTGGACGACCAGGGCCAGCAGCACGGGGACCAGCACGACCGCGACCGCGAGCCACAGCGCCATCGTCTCCACCGCCTCGACCTGGGCCCGGCCGGCCGCGGCGACCTGGCCGGCCGCCGAGCTCGCACCGAGGAACGGCGCGGCGACGGCGTCGTCCACGACCGGGAGGTCGTCGACGCCGGTCGAGGCCTCGGTGAGCCACCCGGCGAGCGACGTGCCGGCCTCGTCCAGCTGCTCGCCGGGCACGGCGAGCCCGAGCACGACGTCGTGGACGGTCACGCCGACCCACACCCAGGCGACGACCCAGGCGACCAGCAGGAGGTCGCCGAGGACCTGTCGCAGGCGGCGCACGGGGGTGTCGGCGTAGAGCTTCACGGCGACGGACTCTAGTGCTCCGGGAATGCTCGGAGCCGTCGGCCAGGAGCGTCGGCCGGGAGCACGGGCCCGGGTGGGGCGTCGTGGCGGCTCAGGCGTCGAGCGTGCCGCGGACCACCGACTCGCCGGAGTGCGCGGGGTCGCCGTCCAGCGGCTCCTCGGAGACGTCCACCACCGGGAACGCGGCGAGGTCGAGGCCCTCGGGCACGTCGAACCGGCCCTCGTCCCCCTCTAGCACGCCGAGGCTGACCAGCCCGCTGACGTCCGGGGTGAGCAGCCACACCTCGCGGAACGCCCCCGCCGGGACCGGGGCGTCGAGGGAGACCACGACCTGGCGCCGGCCGTCGGGCGTCTCCTCGACCCGCGCCGCGCCGCTCGCGCCGGCCCAGCCGGGCAGCGCCTCCAGGTCCGTGGTCGCCACGACGGTCTCGGGCGGCAGCGCCTGGCGCCGCTCCCACCACACCCCGCCGGCGACGCCGAGCAGGAGGGCCAGGCACGCCGCGGCGGCGGCGAGCCAGGTGCGGGCGCGCCGCGGCCCGAGCGGGACGACGTCCGCCT
>NZ_LWGM01000275.1 GCF_001750215.1 Isoptericola variabilis
GAGCCGCCCGCCGCACCGGCGGCCGCCCCCGCCCCGGCGCCGGCGAGGAGGCCCACCGGCAGCGCGCCGAGCACGCCGAGCCCCGCGACGCCGAGCACCAGCGGGGCGATGACGCCGCGCATGCCGTGGGCGACGTCGGACAGCTCCAGGACCAGGGACCGGCAGTCGCCGCACGTCTCGAGGTGCGCCTCGACCTTGCCGACCTCGCGCTTGGCGAGGCTGCCGCGCACGTAGCCGCCGAGCAGGGCGTTGACGTCGCGGCAGCTGTCCGTGGGCGCGTGCGACAGGTGCTGCTGCAGGTAGCCCACGCGCAGCGCCTCGCGCGCGCGGTAGGCCAGGGCGGAGACGCCGTTGGCGGTCAGGCCGAGGATGGGCGCCACCTGCGCCGGCGGGATCCGCTCGACCTCGGTGTACCAGAGCACGGCCTGCCAGCGCTCCGGCAGCGACCGGTAGGCCTGCGCCACCACCGTCTGCTCGAAGCCGTCGAGGGCCGGGTCCTCGGGGGACGCGGCGGCCACCATGGCGGCCTCGAAGCACGCCTCGTCGTCGGTCACCTGCAGGCGCCGGTCCCGCCGCCCGACCTCGGCGGCGACGTTGCGCACCACGGTGAACAGGTAGGCCCGGAACATGGAGTCGGGACCGCCGCCGTCGCGCAGGACGGCCAGCACGCGCGCGAACGCGTCCGCGACGACGTCCTCGGCGTCGCTGGGCGAGGACAGGAACTGCCGGGCGAGCCGGCGCGCCGCCGCGGCGTGGCGCTCGTAGAGGGCCCCGTAGGCGTCGAGGTCGCCCCCGCGCACTCCGAGGATGAGCTCAGCGTCGCTGGGCGCGGGATCGCCCCAGCCGATCTCGACGTCTGTCACCCGTTCGCCGTTCTCTCACGCCAGCGCCTCAGTCCCCCCATGAGGCTCGGGTCACCATATCGCGCGGAGTCCACCCGGGTGAAACCTTTCTGGGAACGCCGTGAGCGGGTGCACCCCTTGCAAGGACTGCGCAAAGATGGTGGCCCATGGGGTTCGATGCGAGGGCTGCGCGACCGCACGCCGGGGCGTCCGACGCCGCTGGCCTGCGGGATCGGTGGCGCGCCGCCAGCCTGGCCGGGGTGTGGTTGCGACCCGGCGACTGGTACCACCCCGCGGTCGACGCCCTCGTCGAGGCGGTCGGTGAGGACCGCTGCCCCGCTGCCGCCGCCCAGCGCCTCGGCAGCGCGCGCGGCGAGGCGGGCGTCGGCATGACCGAGACCATGGACGACGTCGCGTGCCTGTTCGACGCGCTCGACCGGCCGGCGGACCCCGACGTGCTGCGCGCCCTGGCGATCGGCTGGGCCCAGGGCTACGAGTCGCTGCCGATGCGCTCCACGGTGCGCGACCCGGCGAGCGGCCTGCCCAGCGGCGAGTACCTCGGCGAGCGGCTGCGGGAGACGTACGGCGACGCCCTGCGCCAGGGCACGCACGCCGGCGACACCCACTGCCTGGTCGTCCTCGACGTCGCGCTCGACGACCTCGACGCGTGGCGCCGGTCCGCCCGGGCGGCCACCGTGGGCCGCACGCTCGACCAGGTCTTCGGCGAGGGCCACCCCATGGCCGCGCTCAGCGACGGCGTCTTCGTCGTGCTGTGCCCGCGCCGGGACCACACCGCGCAGCTGGCCCAGACGCTGCGGCGCGTGGTGGAGAAGAACGCGGCGATCCTCGGCCTGGCCGAGGTGATGCGCCGCCCCACCCGCGTGTGGGTCGAGACGCTGCCGGACTCGCACCCCGCGGCGGTCTCGCTGCTGGAGCAGCTCGCCCGCTGAGCAGCGGAGCGTCCGGCGCGGCGGCATCGGCGCGGCTCCTGCCGGCTCCGGCCCGACCCGTCAGCGGGTCGCCGTGTACGTCAGGCAGTCGGCGTGGCTCGGGTCGTCCGGCCCGGCGCCGACCCGGATCGACGAGGCGCCGCACTCGAGGTCGTGGTTGAACCGGCAGTCCCCGCGCTGGCAGGCCCCCACGTGGGCGATGACCTTCTCCAGCCCGCCCTTGGTGCTGAGCGGGATGAACGTGGCGCAGGCCGCGTCGCCGGTGCGGCCGGCCACCGTGATGGCGCCGGCGTGACAACCGTGGTCGTGGTTGTACCCGCAGCCCTCCACCGAGCACTCGGCGACCTCGGGCATCTCCATCAGCGTGCTCATGTTCGCTCCTCGCCTCGTGGCTGCGACGACGCCGGCGTCGGGTCGCCGTGCCACCCACGATAAGAGGGAAATGGCAAATCACGCACGCGTCCCGTGCATTTTTCTCGACGAAAGAATGCGCGACCGAGGCAATAAAGAATACGCAAGAATGGCGTTGCGAAAACCCGGCGGCGTCAGCGCCGCGGGGACGGGCGCCACAGCACGAGCGCCCCGCTGCTGGCGCGGTCGACGTCGACCCGCAGCTCCGTGCGCCGCACCCGCTGGCCGCGGGGCACCACGACGACGTCGCCGGTCGTGCCGGCGGCGAACACGCGGCGCTCGGCCTCCACCGTCTCGGCCTGGAAGGCGAGCAGCTCGGCGAGCCGGCGCTCGAGCAGGGCCACGTGCTGCTCGAGGTCGAGGATCCGCTTGATGCCGGCGAGGTTGACGCCCTCGCCCTGGGCGAGCCGCTGCACCTCGCGCAGCCGCTCGACGTCGTTGTAGGAGTACCGGCGCCCGCGCCCCACGGTGCGGCGGGGCGTGACGAGCCCCAGCCGGTCGTACTGCCGCAGGGTCTGCGGGTGCATCCCCGCCAGCTGGGCGGCCTGGGACACGGTGAGCAGCGGAGCGTCGTCGTTCATCGCGCACCTCCTGTGCCGTGGGTCGGTCCTCGGTGACGCCGCGACCGGCCCGCCGCGACGCCTCCCGGGCGGCGCGGCGGGCGGGGGTCAGGGCCGGGCGGCGCGCGCGACGAGGTCGGCGCGCACGTCCTCGTGGTCGCTCTCGGCGGCGAACGCCTCCAGCGCCTGCCTGGCCTTCCTGCTGAGCTTCTGCGGCACGACCACCTGCACCGTGACGAGCAGGTCCCCGGTGCCCTTCGGCGTCGGGACGCCGCGGCCCTTGGCGCGCAGCACGCGGCCCGACGGCGTGCCCGCCGGGATCTTGAGCCGCACGGTGTCCCCGGTGAGGGTGGGCACCTCGATCTGCGCGCCGAGGGTCGCCTCGGCGAAGGTGACCGGCACGGTGACGCGCAGGTCCTGCCCCGACAGCGTGAAGACGGGGTGCGGCTCCACGTGCACGGTGATCACCAGGTCGCCGGCGTCGCCGCCGCCGACGCCGGGGCGGCCCTTGCCGCGGATGCGCAGCTTCTGGCCGTCGTTGACGCCGGCGGGGATGCGCGTGGTGACCTTGCGGCCCTCGACGGTGAGCTCCACCGTGGCGCCCTCGACCGCCGTGCGGAACGGCAGCGTGGTCTCGGCCGCCAGGTCGGCGCCCTTCTCGGGCGCGGTGAAGCCGGTGCGCCGGCCGCCGCCGAACCCGCCCGCGCCGACCAGGATCGACAGGCGCCCGAGCATGCCCTTGAACAGCACGGACACGAGGATGATCGCGACCAGCGTGATCAGTGCCGTGGCCGGCGCGCTCTGGAAGTTCGCGTACGCGCTCGGGGCCAG
>NZ_LWGM01000276.1 GCF_001750215.1 Isoptericola variabilis
TGGACGAGCGCGCCACGTTCATGGGCCAGTGGGGGCTCAAGCCCGGCCGCGGCGGCGGTTCCGCCGACGCGCCCGCAGGCGCCGGGGGCGCCGGCGGAGTCGTTCTGGGGGCCGGTCGTGCTGTCAGAGGTCACGAAGCGTGCTCCTGCTGCCCTGCGGCCCGCCCCACACCTGCGGACCGCCGGGCGGTCGTCGTCCGGACCGCGCTGCGGAGCGCTGGCGCCGGACGGAAGTCTCGGTCGCGGCCGGCGACTCCTGCGGTCTTCGCGGACGCCGTGCGGTCCGGGGCTCCCTTCAAGCACCCCGACCGCGGCACCGCGTGCGGACGCGGGAGCTGCGGGCTCGTGGCCGCCCGGAGGGTGTGGGCCCCGGCGGCTTGCCCTCCAGTATCGCACCATCCGCGCGCTCCGTGTCCGGCGGCCCGCACCGGCGTGGCGTGCCGGCCCCCGATCGCCGCCGCCGCACGCCCCCATGGCTTGTGAAAGCCTTCACGAGATGGAGGTCACACCGGATCCTGTTGACTTGTGAAAGTCTTCACGAGCAGGCTGGAGGGGCGCTCGACGAGCCGCCTCGCCCCGCTCCGGCCGGGGTGGCGCGGCCCGTCGACGGCGCCCTCACGCACCTCAGGAGACGCCCGTGGACACCCTCGCGCTCGCCCGGTGGCAGTTCGCCATCACCACCGTCTACCACTTCATCTTCGTGCCCCTGACCATCGGCCTGGCGCCCCTGGTCGCGGGCATGCAGACGGCCTGGGTCGTCACGCAGAAGGACCGCTGGCTGCGGCTCACCAAGTTCTTCGGCAAGCTGCTCCTCATCAACTTCGCCCTGGGCGTGGTGACGGGCATCGTCCAGGAGTTCCAGTTCGGGATGGCCTGGAGCGAGTACTCCCGGTTCGTCGGCGACGTGTTCGGCGCGCCGCTGGCCATGGAGGCGCTGGCCGCCTTCTTCGTCGAGTCGGTCTTCCTCGGCCTGTGGATCTTCGGCTGGGACCGCGTCAGCAAGAAGGTGCACCTCGCCGCCATCTGGCTGTTCGCCCTCGCCACGAACCTGTCCGCGTTCTTCATCCTCGCGGCCAACTCCTGGATGCAGCACCCCGTCGGCACGCGGTTCAACCCCGAGACGGGCCGCGCGGAGATGGAGTCGTTCGGCGCCGTCCTCACCAACAGCACGCTGTGGGCGGCGTACCCGCACACGATCTCGGCCGCGTTCCTGGTCGGCGGCACGTTCGTCTGCGCGATCGCGCTGTGGTGGATGGTCCGCCTCGTGCGCACCCGGCGGCCGGAGCTCGTCGAGCTGGCCCGCGACACCTACCGGCCGGCGGTCACGCTCGGCGTCGTCGTCATGCTCGTCTCCGGCGCCGGCGTCGCGATCAGCGGCGACCTGCAGGGCAAGCTGATGTACGAGCAGCAGCCCGGCAAGATGTCGGCCGCCGAGGCGCTGTGCGAGGGCGAGGAGGGTGCCGCGTTCTCGATCCTCACCATCGGCGACCTGTCCGACCCCGACTCGTGCGAGGACGTCCGCCACCTCCTCACCATCCCGGGCCTGGCGAGCTACCTCGGCACCGGCCACTTCTCCGGCGAGGAGTCCTACCTGCCGGGCACCGAGGACGTGCAGCGGGAGTACACCGAGCGCTACGGCGACACGACGGCCTCGGGCGACCCGGTGCAGTACACGCCGCCGCTCGCGATCTCCTACTGGTCCTTCCGGCTCATGATCGGCCTGGCCGGCTTCTCGGCCGCGCTGGCGGCGGCCGCCTGGTGGTACACCCGCAAGGGCCGTGTCACGGACAAGCGCTGGCTGGCCCGCCTGGGCATCCTCGCCATCCCGATGCCGTTCCTCGCCTCGTCCTTCGGCTGGATCTTCACCGAGGTGGGCCGCCAGCCGTGGGTCGTGGCGCCGAACCCCACCGGGATCGACCAGATCCGCCTGCTCACCGAGCGCGGCGTGTCCACCGCGGTGTCCCCGGGCGTGGTCCTCGGCTCGATGGTCGTCTTCACCCTCCTGTACGGCGCGCTCGGCGTCGTGTGGGTCCGCCTCATGCACCGCTACGCCGTCGAGGGCGTGCCCGGCACGGTCCGCGACGAGTCGCCCGAGGCGCGCGCCGCGGCCCGCGGCGGCGGGTCCGGTGACGGGTCCGGCGGCGGCCCTGGCGGCGGCCCCGACGACGGCGCCGACGGCCCGGGTGCCGGCGCCGACGCCGAGGCCGACCGCCCCCTGTCCTTCGCCTACTGACGGCCCGAGCCGACGGAGATCGCCATGGACCTGCAGCTGCTCTGGTTCGTCCTCATCGCCCTGCTGTGGACGGGCTACCTCGTGCTCGAGGGCTTCGACTTCGGCGTCGGCATGCTCATGTCGGTGCTGCCCCGCGGCTCGCGCGAGGAGCGCGAGACCGAGCGCCGCCTGCTGGTCAACACCATCGGACCGGTGTGGGACGGCAACGAGGTGTGGCTCATCACCGCCGGCGGCGCCACGTTCGCGGCGTTCCCCGAGTGGTACGCCACGATGTTCTCGGGCTTCTACGTGCCGCTGCTGCTCATCCTCGTCGCGCTGATCCTGCGCGGCGTCGCCTTCGAGTACCGCGGCAAGATCGCCGACCGCGCCTGGGCGCGCCGCTGCGACGTCGGCATCCAGATCGGCTCGTGGGTCCCGGCCGTGCTGTGGGGCGTGGCGTTCGGCAACCTCGTGCGCGGCGTGCTGCTCGACGCCGACCACCAGTACGTGGGCGGCTTCTGGGCCCTGCTCAACCCGTTCGCGCTGCTCGGCGGCCTGACGACGCTCGTGCTGTTCCTCCTGCACGGCGCGGTGTTCGTGGCGCTCAAGACCGACGGCGCGATCCGCCACCGCGCCCGCCGCACCGCCGGCGTCCTCGCGGTGGCGTCCGTGGCCGTGGCCGGCGCCTGGGCCGTCTGGGCGCAGGTCGCCTACTCGGTCACCTGGACGTGGGCCGCCGTGGCCGTCGCGGCCGCCGCCCTGCTCGGCGTCGTCGTCGCGAACGCGCGGGGCCGCGAGGGCTGGGCGTTCACGCTGTCGGCCACCGCGATCGTGGCCGCCGTGGTGCTGATCTTCGGCTCGATGTACCCGGACGTCATGCCCGGCCTGCCCGGCGGCGAGTCCTTGTCCGTCGCCGAGGCCTCCTCGACGCCGTACACCCTGACGATCATGACCTGGGTCGCGGTGTTCCTCACCCCGCTCGTGCTGCTGTACCAGGGCTGGACGTACTGGGTGTTCCGGCGCCGGCTGAGCACCCGGCACATCCCGGCGCCCGCCGGCCTGTCCTGGCGCAGGGTGAAGGACGCCGCGTTCGGGCACGACGGCGGGGCGGCCGTGCGCCCCACCGACCTCACCGCACCGTGAAGCCCCTCGACCCCCGGCTCCTGCGCCGCGCGCGCGCCGCGCGCCGGTACGTCGTCCTCACGGCGGTGCTCGGCCTCGCGTCCGCCGTGCTGGTGGTGGTCCAGGCGCTGGCGGTGGCAGCCCTGCTCGCGCAGGCGGTCGCCGAGCGGTCGGTCGACGCCGACGACGCGGCCCGGCTGCTCGGCGTGCTCGGCGCCGTCGCGGCCGGCCGCGCC
>NZ_LWGM01000277.1 GCF_001750215.1 Isoptericola variabilis
GGCTCCGCCCGTCCGCCGGCCGGCGCCGCCGGTCGCCGGGCCCGCGCAGCTGAGCGTGCCGGCCGCGGACGTCCGCGCCGACGTGGTGCCCGTCGGGCTCGCCCCGGACGGCTCTCTCGAGATCCCCGACGACCCGGAGGTGCTCGGCTGGTGGTCCAGCGGCGCCGTGCCCGGGTCGGCCGAGGGCTCCACCGTGGTCGCCGCCCACATCGACGCCGCCGAGGCCGGCACCGGGCCGATGCTGCGCCTGGTCGACGCCCCGCTGAACACCGCCGTCGACGTCACGACCACCGACGGCACGTCGATCGCCTACCGCGTCGTCGAGCGTCGGACGTACCCCAAGGCCGACGGCCTGCCGCGCGACCTGTTCGCCGCCGACGGCCCCCCGCGCCTGGTGCTGATCACCTGCGGCGGCGCGTTCGACCGGGCCGCCGGGCACTACGTCGACAACGTCGTGATCATCGCCGCGCCCGCCTAGCCCCGACCCCCAGGCGAGCCCTTACATACCGGACATCTCATCTGAACAGGGGTGAAACACCGGCTCCCTACCGTCGCGGCACCCGCACGGCAAAGGAGCACCATGACCACCTCCCCGCAGCAGCAGATCGCCCGGACCCTCGTCGAGGGGCTCGGCCGCCGCACCTTCCTGCGCGCCGCCCTCGGCGCCGGCGCCGGCGCGGCGCTCGCCACCGGCACCGCTGCGAGCGCCACGGCCGCGAGCGCCACGGCGGCGGCGACGCCCGCCGCGGCGACCGGCAAGGGCGCCCGTGGCCGGTACACGGGTGTCCTGCAGCCCGGCAAGGGCCGCATCCCCGGCGACGTCTACCTCGGCTCCGAGGTCGACGAGGTGCTGTGGGGCTACGTGCCCTCGGTGCACGCGACGCCGGTGGCGCGCGTGCGCTCGGGCGGCACCATCACCATCGACGCCGTCTCCCACGAGGGCATCCTCGAGGACCAGGGCCGCGACCCGGTCGCGTGGTTCGGCGAGCAGGGCGTCCCGCGCCGCGAGGTGCTCGACGACGCCGCCGCGATCGCGGCGGGCTACTCCCGCCACGAGCGCAGCTTCGACGTCGACGGCCCGCACGTCATCACCGGGCCGGTGCTCGTCGAGGGCGCCGAGCCCGGCGACGTGCTGAAGATCGAGACGCTCGAGACGACGCCGCGCGTGCCCTACGGCGTCATCTCCTCCCGGCACGGCAAGGGCGCCCTGGCGCGCGCGGCCGGCGGCGGCGCGCCGGCGGGCATCGGGCTGGCCGAGGTGATGCCGCCCGTGGCCACCGACGGGCGCGCGACGGGCATCCCGACGGACTACGGCAACGTGTCGGTGCTCGCCCGGATCCAGGGCGACAGCGCGGTCATCGGCTCCGGGCGCTCACGCCTGCGGTTCCCGCTGCGCACGTTCTTCGGCACGATGGGCGTCGCGCGGGCGGAGAACACCGGCCTGACGGCCCCGGAGGCGAACTCGATCCCGCCCACCCTCGGCGGCGGCAACATCGACATCTCCCAGCTCGGCCCCGGCTCGGCGTTCTACCTGCCGGTCGCCGCCGACGGCGCCCTGTTCTACGTGGGCGACCCGCACATGGCGATGGGCGACGGCGAGGTGGCCCTCACGGCGATGGAGGGGTCGCTGCGCGGCACCTTCCGGCTCACGGTGTGCAAGCCCGGCTCGGGCGACGCGCCCTCGGTCGCGTACTCCTACCCGTTCGCCGAGACCGACGAGGCGTGGATCCCCATCGGACTGTCGGACCCCGACGGGTCGGTCGACGGCCAGTCCAGCGACCTGGACGTCGCCATGCGGCGCGCGGTGGTCAACGCGCTCGACTTCCTCGAGCACGACCACGGGCTCGACCGGGCGATCGCGTACGCCTACCTGTCGGCGGCGGCCGACTTCGTCGTCTCCCAGGTCGTCGACCGCACGGTCGGCGTGCACGGCCTGCTGCGCAAGGCGGACCTGGCCTGAGCCGCCGGCGCCGAGCCCGGGGCGCGGCTCGCCGCCGCCGGGCTCGGCACCGGCCTCGGCGCCGAGCTCTGCGCCGAGCCGGTCAGACGCCGGCGCGGCGCCACTGCTGGAGCCGCTCGCGGCTGCGGACGATCCGCAGCAGCGTGGTGAGCAGCAGGCCGCCCAGGAGGTTGCCGAGCAGCACCCACGCGAACCACGGCAGCCACACGGCCAGGGATGCGCCCGGCTCGCCGGCGTGGATCGCGACGAACACGATCAGGGTGTCGAGGACCGAGTGCAGCAGCTCGCCGCCGACGATGACGAACGCCACCGCGACCGCCGCGACGATCTTGGCGACGTCGTCGTCCGTGCCGTTCTGCATGCGGGTCAGCAGGGTGATCGCCGCCCCGGCGAGCACCGCGAGGACGAAGGTGCGCAGGTCCAGCGGGCGGTCGAGGAACCCGCGGCTCAGCTCCCCCGCCGTGGCGTGCAGGTCGGGGAGCGCCACCACGACCAGCCACGCGAGCACCCAGCCGCCGAGGAGGTTGCCGAGCAGGGTCCCGCCCCACAGCCGCAGCAGGTGGGTCCAGCGCGCCTCGCCGGCCACCACCACCATGACGGGCACGTGGAAGCCCTCGGTGAACAGCTCGCTGTGACCCAGGCGCAGCGCGATGAGCCCGATGGAGAAGGCGAGCGCGCCCAGCAGCGTGCTGCCGGTCTCGTGCACGACGACGAGCAGGGCCAGCACGCCGACGCCGACCTCGATGCCCGCGACCGTGCCGGTGGCCAGCAGGTCGGGCGTGCTGCGGTGGAGCCGGGGTCGCCCCTCGAGGACGACCCGGTCGAGCGCCTCGTCCTTCTCCTCGGTGGTGCCTGGCTCGTCCTCGCTCTGGTGGGGACTGCGTCGCACGTCGTCCGGCTCGCCCACGTCGCCCTCCGCTCCCCGCGACCGGCGTCGCGACCGTCCCAGGGTGCCCGAGGGGCGCGGTGCCCGCCGCTCCGGAGGGACGGGCACCGCTCTCGCTAGGGTGGGGCCCACTGCACACCTTCACGGGGCGGACGGTGCCTGGCCGATGATGGATCTCAACGGTGTCGAGGTCGCGGTGCTCGCGGCGTGGGCCGCCGGCGTCGTGGCCGCCCTCTACGCGGTGCGGGACGACGCGTCGCCCCTCCGCCGGATCGGAGCGCCGCTGCTCGCCGCGCTGCTGCCCGTCCTCGGCACGCTCGTCGGTCTGGCGCTGGCACTGCGGCGACTGGCACGCACGAGAAGGGTCACCGGCGCCGACGTCGACGTCGCGACCGACGACGGGGCACGGCGAGCACGGCCCTGAGCCGCTCCAGGCTTCGGTCGCCGCCGGTTGCCGCAGCGCACCGCCAGGGGCAGCATGACGCCAGCGGCCGCGCCGGAGCAGCCGCACCTGGCGGCCGGTCCATGACCGGCAGGTGGGAGGATCGACGATGCCCGACGACGGCCCGCGTGCCATGGTGCGCGTCCCCAGCGGCGTCAAGCCGCCCCCGCCGCCGGCCCCGCGCTGGGACCCCGGCGCCCGTTACCGCCCGTCCCAGCTCGCCCGGCGCCCTCGCCCGGGTGCGCCGGTGCGCGTCGCCAGCGGCGTCGAGCCG
>NZ_LWGM01000278.1 GCF_001750215.1 Isoptericola variabilis
GGGGTGATGTAGTAGGTCCACCACAGGCCGAAGGTGAGGCCGATCCCGGCGACGGCGACGAGCACCGCGTCGATCGTCCACCCGGCCTCCTCGACGACGGCCCGTCGACCCCGGCACGGCCGTGCTCGCCGCGTGGCACCTGCTGCTCGACGACGGCGCGCTGCAGGCCGGCGAGCAGTTCCTCGCCGGCACGGCCAAGCGGCCGGTGGCGCGGATGAGCGCCACGACGGCCGCGGCGGTGGACGTGTTCGACGGCGACCTCGTCACGGTCTCCACCGACCGCGGCGCCCTGACCCTGCCGGTGCAGGTGACCCCGATGGTCGACCACGTCGTGTGGCTGCCCCTGGCCTCGGCCGGCTGCCGGGTGCACGACGCGCTCGGCGCGGCGCCCGGCGACGTCGTGCGGATCGCGCCGGCGGAGGCGGCCGCGCCGCCCGGCGCGGCGGGCGGCGGACGAGGAGGCGGGCGATGATCCCCGGGGTCGCGGCGAACTTCAGCCAGGACACGATCTGGGTCTCGGTCGTCAAGGCCGTGCTGATCGTCGTGTTCCTGCTGCTGTCCGTGCTCGTGGCGATCTGGTTCGAGCGCAAGGTGGTCGCGCGCATGCAGGTGCGCCCGGGCCCCAACGTGCACGGGCCGTTCGGCCTGCTCCAGTCGCTCGCGGACGCGATGAAGCTGCTGCTCAAGGAGGACGTCAACGTCACCGCGGCGGACCGGGTGGTCTACCTGCTCGCGCCGATGGTCTCGGTGTTCTGCGCCCTGCTGGTGTTCGCCGTGGTCCCGTTCGGGCCCGAGGTGACGGTCCCGTTCACCGACCTGACGACGCCGGCGCAGCTCACCGACTTCCCGGTGGCGGTCCTGTACGTGCTGGCCTGCGCCTCGGTGGGCGTCTACGGCATCGTGCTCGGCGGCTGGTCGTCGGGCTCCACCTACCCCCTGCTGGGAGCGGTGCGCTCCACGGCCCAGGTGATCAGCTACGAGCTGGCGATGGGCCTGTCGCTGGTGAGCGTGTTCGTGATGGCGGGGTCGATGTCGACCTCCAGCATCGTGGAGTCCCAGACGCGGCTGTGGTGGTTCCTGCCGCTGCTGCCGGCGTTCGCCGTCTACGTGGTCTCGATGATCGGCGAGACCAACCGCCTGCCGTTCGACCTGCCGGAGGCCGAGGGCGAGCTGGTCTCGGGGTACATGACCGAGTACTCCTCGATGAAGTTCGCGTGGTTCTTCCTCGCCGAGTACATCAACATGCTCAACGTCTCGGCGATCGCCACCACGCTGTTCCTCGGCGGGTGGCGGGCCCCGTGGCCGCTCAGCGCGGTGGGCGACGGCGTGCTCAACACCGGCTGGTGGCCCGTGCTGTGGTTCCTCGCCAAGCTCTGGGCGCTGATGTTCGTGTTCGTGTGGGTGCGCGGCACGCTGCTGCGCCTGCGCTACGACCAGTTCATGGTGTTCGGCTGGAAGGTGCTCATCCCGGTCGCGCTCGCCTGGGTCGTGGTGCTGTCGGTGGTGCAGTGGCTGCGCGGTGCCGACGTCGTCGGCGCCGGCACCGGCGGCGGGGAGCTGCTCCTGACCGCGGTGGCCGTGGCGTTCCTCGCGCTCGTGGTGGCGGTCCTGCGCCCCGGCCGGGCCCGACGGCGGCCCGACGCCGCCCTCGGCGTCGGGCGCACCGAGCACGCGCCGCCGACGCCCGACCCGTTCGTGGCACGCTCCCGGGTCCTCGACCCGTTCGCCGGCGGGTACCCCGTGCCGCCGCTGCCCGGCCAGCACCTGCCGCCGTCCCCGCGCGCCGCGCGCCGCGGCGGCGCGCCGGACGTCGTCGACCCCGGCGACGCCGGCCCGCGCCCCGACGAGCCCGTCCAGGAGGAGTCCCGATGAGCGACTACCAGCCCCTGCGGCCCCGCAAGGGCCCGATCGGCCGGGCGCTGGCCCCGGTGGCGGGCTTCGGCGTGACGCTCGGGTCGATGTTCCGCCCGACGGTCACGGAGCAGTACCCGTTCGAGAAGGTGCCGCCGAAGCAGCGCTACCACGGGCGCCACCAGCTCAACCGGTACGCCGACGGCCTGGAGAAGTGCATCGGCTGCGAGCTGTGCGCGTGGGCGTGCCCGGCGGACGCCATCTACGTCGAGGGCGCCGACAACGCCGACCTCGCCGCGACGGCCGGCGCGGGGGCGCAGATGAGCCCCGGCGAGCGGTACGGGCGCGTCTACCAGATCAACTACCTGCGCTGCATCTTCTGCGGGCTGTGCATCGAGGCCTGCCCCACGCGGGCGCTGACCATGACCAACGACTACGAGCTCGCCGGCCCGACGCGCGCCGGGATGATCTACGAGAAGCAGGACCTGCTGGCCCCGCTCGCCGAGGGCATGCTCGCCGCGCCGCACCCCATGGTCGAGGGCACCACGGACACCGAGTACTACCGCGGCGAGGTCACGGCGCCCACCGCCGCGCAGCTCGCCTGGGTGCGCGAGCACCGGCCCGACGACCCGACGCTCGCGGCCGCCGCCCGCGTCGTGGAGGGCGAGGCGCCGCCGCCGACCCCGACCCGCCACCGGCTGCGCGGGTCGGCCACGCAGTCGGCCGCGGCGAGGGCGGCGAGCACGTCGTCCGCGCGGTCCTCGGGCGAGGCGTCCGAGAAGGGGTCCGGCGAGGGGGCCGGCGAGCCCACGGCGGAGCACGCCGTCCGGCCGAAGGGGGTGCGCGCATGACCACGTCGGGCGGCGAGGCCGCCCTGTTCGCCGTCGTCGCCCCGCTCATGGTGCTGGCGAGCCTGGGGCTGATCCTGGCGCGCCGCGCGGTGCACGCCGCGATCTGCGTGGTGTTCGTGATGATCGCGCTGGCGGTGCTCTACGTGGCCAGCGAGGCGCCGTTCCTCGGCGTCGTGCAGGTGGTCGTCTACACCGGCGCCGTGATGATGCTGTTCCTCTTCGTGCTCATGCTCGTGGGCGTCGACGCCGCCGACTCGCTCACCGAGACGATCCGGGGGCAGCGCTGGGTCGGCGTCCTGCTGGGGCTCGGCCTGCTGGTCGTGCTCGGCGGCGTGGTGGGGCGGGTGGTGCTCCCGCCCGCGGGGGCCGGCGCCGCGGGGGCCGCCGGCGGCTCGGACCTCGGCGGCTCGGACCTCGGCGGCGCGGACCTCGGCGGCGCGGCGACCAACCCCGAGGGCCTGGCCCGCGTGCTGTTCGGCGACTACGTGCTGGCCATGGAGGTGGTGGGCGTGCTGCTGGTCACCGCGGCCCTGGCCGGCCTCGTGCTGACCCACCGCCGGCGGCTCGGCCCGCGCCGCACCCAGCGGCTCGTCGCCGAGCAGCGCGTGGCGCAGGTGGCCGAGGGCCGTCCGCTCACCCCGCTGCCCGCCCCCGGCGTCTACGCGCAGAACAACGCGATGGACACCCCGGCGCTCGGCCCGGACGGGCGGCCGCTGGAGCACTCGGTGCCGCGCGTGCTGCGCGTCCGCGGCCAGCAGCGCTCCGTGCCGGCGGTCCTCGCGGCGGAGCAGGCGCTCGCAGTCCGCGGCGCGGCCGGGGCGCTGGATCGCGGCGGCGGCCCGCCCGGCGGCGA
>NZ_LWGM01000028.1 GCF_001750215.1 Isoptericola variabilis
ATCGTCGTCTTCCTGGCCATCGGGTCCACGGACCTGCTCTTCGCGTTCGACTCGATCCCGGCGATCTTCGGCCTCACCCAGGACCCGTTCATCGTCTTCACCGCGAACGTGTTCGCGCTCATGGGGCCGCCACGCAGGACGCCCGGGGGTTCGCGGCCCGGCTCGCCGCGGCCGTCGCGCCGGTGCCGGTGCGCGTGGTCGACGAGCGGATGAGCACCGTGACGGCGCACGCGCAGCTGCGCGCCGCCGGCAGGAAGACGAAGAGCCACCGCCCTGTGATCGACCAGGCGGCGGCCGTTATCATCTTGCAATCTGCACTCGACGTGGAGCGGGCAGCGGGGACACGCGCCGGCGAGCTCGTCGAGGCCCCCACCCCCTGACGCAGGATCGACGAACAGGACCTCCCGCGTGACCGACCTCTTCGAGCCCCCCGCCCTCCAGCAGCCCGTGCCGAGCAGGCGCTCTGCCGCGCGGCAGCGGGCCGCGGCGAAGCGCCGGCGCCGCCGTCGCCGCCGCACCACGCTCGTCGTCCTGGTGTGCCTCGTCGTGGTCGCCGGCGTCGGCTACCTCACGTGGGGCAACGTCTCGGGTCTGCTGAGCAGCCCGTTCGAGCGGGAGGCGGAGGACTACGCCGGGCCGGGGAACCAGGCGGTCGAGGTGGAGATCCCCGCGGGCGCCACCGGCACCGAGATGGGGCAGGTGCTGCACGACGCCGGCGTCGTCGCCTCGGTCGAGGCCTTCCGGCAGGCGTTCAGCGAGAACCCGCAGGCCAGCGGCATCCAGCCGGGCGTCTACCAGCTGCTGACCGAGATGAAGGCCTCGGACGCCGTCGCCGCGCTCGCCAAGAACGAGAAGCTCGAGACCAAGGTGACGATCCCCGAGGGCTTCACCGCGGAGCAGGTGCTCGAGCGCATCGCGTCGGTGACGACGATCTCGCGCGCGGACCTCGACGCCGCCGTGGCCGACCCCGCCTCGATCGGCCTGCCGGCCGAGGCCGACGGCACGGTGGAGGGCTGGCTGTCCCCGGCCACCTACACGGTGCAGCCGGACGACACGGCGCAGACCCTGCTCGGCCAGATGGTCGAGCGCACCGTCGCGGAGCTCGACGAGCTCGGCGTCGCGCCGGAGGACCGCCACGACGTGCTCACCGAGGCCTCGATCGTCGAGCGCGAGGCGCCGGACGACTACCGGGGCGAGGTGGCGCGCGTGATCCAGAACCGCCTGGACCGCGGCGAGCCGCTGGGCATGGACGCCATCGACGCCTACGGGCTGGGCAAGCCGGCGAGCGAGATCACCCGCTCCGAGTTCAACGACGAGAACCTGCCGTACGCCTCCCGGGTGCACCAGGGGCTGCCGCCGACGCCGATCGGCAACCCCGGCCGCCCGTCGGTGGAGGCGGTCGTCGACCCGCCGGAGGGCGACTGGCTCTGGTACGTGACCGTCAACCTCGACACGGGCGAGACGAAGTTCACCGACAGCTACGACGAGTTCCAGCAGTTCAAGCAGGAGTACCAGGCCTGGGAGGCGAGCCAGGGGTGAGCGAGCCCGCCACCGCGGCCGGGACCGTCCCCGGCCGCCGCGCGGCCGTGCTCGGGCACCCGATCGCGCACTCTCTCTCGCCGGTCCTGCACACGGCCGCCTACGCCGCGCTCGGCCTCGACGGCTGGCGGTACACGGCGATCGACACGACCGCCGAGGACCTGCCCGCGGTGCTGCGCGGGCTCGACCTCGGCTGGTCGGGCCTCAGCCTGACGATGCCGCTCAAGCAGGCGGTGATCCCGCTGCTCGACGAGGTCGACGACGTCGCCCGGGACACCGGCGCGGTCAACACCGTCACCGTGCGCCCGGCGGCGTGCGGCGTCGTGCTGGCCGGCACGAACACGGACGTGCACGGGCTCGTCGCGGCGCTGGCCGAGGGGCTGGGCGCGCGCCCCGTGCGCGAGGCCGTCGTCGTCGGCGCGGGCGCCACCGCGGCGTCCACCCTCGCCGCGCTGCGGGACCTGGGGTGCCGCACCCCGCACGTGCTGGTCCGCTCGCTGGGCCGGACGGCGGGGCTGCAGCAGGCGGCCGAGCGCCTCGGCGTCGAGCCGCGGTTCGCGCCGCTCGACCCGGAGAGCTCGCCCGAGGTGCTGGGGGCGGCCGACGTGGTCGTCTCGACCGCCCCCGCGCACGCCGCCGACGAGCTCGCGGACGCCCTGGGGCGCACCGGGCCGGGGGTGGGCGGCGTCCTGCTCGACGTCGTCTACGACCCGCGCCCCACGGCCCTGTCGCAGACGTGGGCGCGGGCCGGCGGCGTCGTCGTCGGCGGGGAGCGGATGCTGCTGCACCAGGCCGCCGAGCAGGTGCGGCTGATGACCGGGCGCCGGGCGCCCCTGGCGGCGATGGACGCCGCGCTGCAGGGCGAGCTCGCCCCGGCCGTCTGACCGGCTGAGACGGCTGTCCGGGCTCCGGTGGGGCCGTGGGAGAATCGGCGCATGCTGCGCTGGTTGACATCGGGGGAGTCGCACGGTCCGTCGCTCGTGGGCGTGCTGGAGGGGCTGCCGGCCGGCGTCGAGCTGGTCACCGCCGACATCCAGGCGGCGCTGGCGCGCCGCCGGCTCGGGTACGGCCGCGGCGCGCGCCAGAAGTTCGAGCAGGACGAGGTCCGCGTGCTCGCCGGGCTGCGCCACGGCGTCAGCCAGGGCGGCCCGCTGGCCATCGAGATCGGCAACTCCGAGTGGCCCAAGTGGGTCGACGTCATGGCCCCCGACCCGGTGCCCGCCGAGGCGCTGCTCGTCGACGCCGGCACGGGCGACGCGCGCGAGGTGGCCCGCAACCGGCCCCTGACGCGCCCGCGCCCGGGCCACGCCGACCTCGTCGGCATGCGCAAGTACGGCTTCGAGGACGCCCGGCCGGTCCTCGAGCGCGCCAGCGCCCGCGAGACGGCGACCCGCGTCGCGCTCGGCACCGCCGCGGCGCGCTTCCTCGAGCAGGCGCTGGGCGTGCGGCTCGTCTCCCACGTGGTCGCGATCGGCCCGGTGGACGTGCCGGACGGCGCGCCGCTGCCGACGCCGGACGACGTGGCCCGCCTCGACGCCGACCCGGTGCGCTGCTTCGACGCCGCGACGTCGGCCGCGATGGTGGCCGAGATCGACGAGTGCCACAAGGACGGCGACACCCTCGGCGGCGTCGTCGAGGTGCTCGCCTACGGCGTGCCCTCCGGCCTGGGCACGTACGCCCACGGCGACCGCCGCCTCGACGCGCGGCTGGCCGCCGCGCTGATGGGCATCCAGGCGATCAAGGGCGTCGAGGTCGGCGACGGCTTCCGCACCGCGCGGCGCCGCGGCTCGGAGGCGCACGACGAGATCGTGCGCGGCGACGACGGGCGCCTGCACCGGCTGTCGAACCGCGCGGGCGGTGTCGAGGGCGGGATGAGCAACGGCGAGGTGCTGCGCGTGCGCGCCGCCATGAAGCCGATCTCCACCGTCCCGCGCGCGCTGCGCACGGTCGACGTCGCCACGGGCGAGCCGGTCACCGCGCACCACCAGCGCTCCGACGTGTGCGCGGTGCCGCCGGCCGCCGTCGTGGCCGAGGCGATGGTCGCGCTCGTGCTGGCCGACGCCGCCGTGGAGAAGTTCGGCGGCGACTCGGTGGCCGAGGTGCGCCGCAACGCCCGGGCGTACCTCGACGCGATGCCGGAGCTGCTGCGGTGACCCAGCCCGTGCTCGTGCTCGTCGGGCCGCCCGGCAGCGGCAAGTCGACCGTGGGCGAGACGCTCGCCGCGCGCCGCGGGGTCGCGTTCCGCGACACCGACCACGACGTCGAGGCCACCGCGGGCAAGCCGATCTCCGACATCTTCGTCGACGACGGCGAGCCGGCGTTCCGGGCGCTGGAGCGCGACGCCGTCGCCGCCGCGCTCGGTGCCCACGACGGCGTGCTGTCGCTGGGCGGCGGCGCCGTCCTCGACCCCGCGACCCAGGAGCGGCTGGCCGCCTACGCCGCCGCGGGCGGCACCGTCGTCTTCCTCGACGTCTCGCTCGCCCACGCCGCGCCGCGCGTGGGCCTCAACCGGTCGCGCCCGCTGCTGCTGGGCAACCCGCGGGCGCAGTGGCAGGCCCTCATGGAGGCCCGCCGGCCCGTCTACGAGCGCGTCGCGACCGTCCGGGTGCTCACCGACGGGCTCACGCCCGAGCAGGTGGCCGACCGGGTCGAGCAGGCCGGCGCACCCGAGACCTCCCGTCCGTCGTCCGTCTCCGAGGAGCCCTCCGCATGACGTCCCCCGCCCGCGTCACCGTGCACGGTGACAAGCCCTACGACGTCGTCATCGGCCGGCACCTGCTCGGCGAGGTGCCCGGCATGCTCGGGCGCGACGTGCGCCGCGTGCTGGTGATGCACCCGGCGTCGCTGGAGGCCACCGGCGAGGCGGTGCGCGAGGACCTGGCCGCCCAGGGCTACGAGGCGTTCGCCGTCGAGCTGCCCGACGCCGAGGAGCAGAAGACCGCCCAGGTGGCGGCGTTCTGCTGGCAGGTGCTGGGCCAGGCGGACTTCACGCGGTCGGACGCCATCGTGTCGGTGGGCGGCGGCGCCACCACCGACCTGGCCGGGTTCGTGGCCGCCACGTGGCTGCGCGGCATCCGCGTGGTGCACGTGCCGACCACGCTGCTGGCCATGGTCGACGCCGCGGTGGGCGGCAAGACCGGCATCAACACCGCCGAGGGCAAGAACCTCGTCGGCGCGTTCCACCCGCCGGCCGGTGTGCTGTGCGACCTGGTCGCGCTCGAGTCGCTGGACCGGTGGGACCTCGTCGCGGGGCTGGCCGAGGTGGTCAAGACCGGCTTCATCGCCGACCCGCGCATCCTCGAGCTGGTCGAGGAGCACGCCGACGCGCTGCGCGAGTGGGGCACCCGCCCGACCGCCGACGCCACGTGGGACGTGCTGGCCGAGCTCGTGGAGCGGTCCGTGGCCGTCAAGGCGCGCGTGGTGGGGGAGGACCTCACCGAGCAGGGGCTGCGCGAGATCCTCAACTACGGCCACACCCTCGGGCACGCCGTCGAGCTCGCCGAGCGCTACCAGTGGCGCCACGGCGCGGCGGTCGCCGTCGGCATGGTGTTCGCCGCGGAGCTCGCCCGGCTCGGCGGGCGCCTGCCGGACGAGGTCGTGGACCGGCACCGGGCGATCCTGTCGTCGCTCGGGCTGCCGACGACCTACCGCGGCGACCGCTGGGAGCAGCTGCTCGGCGCGATGCGCCGCGACAAGAAGACGCGCGGCGACCTGCTGCGGTTCGTGGTGCTCGAGGACGTGGCCAAGCCGACCCGCCTCGAGGGGCCCGACCCGGCGCTGCTGGCCGCCGCCTACGCCGAGATCTCCAAGGAGCCGCCGACCGGGCGCCCGGGCGTGCCGGTGCAGCTCGGCGTCTGACGCCCGCTCAGGCCCACAGGCCGCGCGCCGTCAGCACGTCGCGCAGCAGGTCGGCGCGGTCGGTGACGATCCCGTCGACGCCGAGGTCGAGCAGCCGGTGCATGGACGCGGCGTCGTTGATGGTCCACACGTGCATCTGCCGGCCGGCGGCGTGCGCCGCGGCCACGGTGCGGGCGTCCACGACCGTCAGCCCCTGCTGGCGGACCGGGACCTGCAGGGCGTCGACCTGGCGCAGCGCGGCGCGGACGCGAGCCGGGACGCGCAGGCGCGCCCCGGCGAGGAAGGCGACCACCTCGCTCGTGCCCGCGCTGGTGGCGACCGGCCGGGACAGCCGTGCCAGCGTGGCGCGGCGCCGCGCCACGGAGAAGCTGGTGACGCAGACCCGGTCGTGGGCGGCTGTGCGCTCGATGGCGTCGGCGGTGGGCGCGATCCCGGAGGCCGCCTTCACGTCGATGTTGACCCGCAGCCCCGGCCACGACCCGAGCAGGTCGTCCAGCCGCGGCACCGGCTCGACGCCGCCGATGCGCGCGCGGCGCACCACGTCCCACGGCAGCTCCGCCACCCGGCCCCGGGCGTCGGTGGTGCGGTCGAGCGAGGCGTCGTGCAGGGCGACGGCCACGCCGTCGGCGGTGCCGTGCGCGTCGGTCTCGACGTACCGGAAGCCGAGGTCGACGGCCGCCTGGAACGCCGCCAGGGAGTTCTCGAGGCCCGAGTCGACGCCGCCCGGACGGGCGAACCCGCGGTGGGCCAGCGCCGCGACGCCGGGCCGGCCGTCCGGCAGGCGGGTGTCGAGGTACGGGTGCGTCACGCGGCGGCCTCGCCGTCGGCCGCGGGGCGGGGGAGACGGGCGTCGAGCCACTGCAGCATCCCGGCGAGGTACGCCTCGCGCGGGGCGTCGTCGGACAGGCTGAGGTCGTGGACGCCGTCGCGCACCCGCAGCAGCGTCACGTCGCCGCCGAGGCGCGGCGCGGCGGCGGCGATCCGGTCGACGTCGAGCACGGTGTCCTGGGCGTCGAGCCGCGGGTTGTCCGCCGCGTCGGGCCCGGAGGTGGCGGCGACGGCGACGAGCACGGGGCAGGAGATCGCCAGGCCCTGGGCGACGCGGGCCTGGGCGCGCCGCACGGCGCGCATCCAGCCGACGCGCACGGGCAGGCCCTCTGGCCGCTTGAGCCGCGTGTCGAAGGCCCAGCGGCCGCCGTTGTCGGCCAGCAGGTGGGTGGAGTACCAGGACGGCTCGCGTCTCACCGGCGAGAGCGGGCTCAGCGGCGCGAGGGTGTCGAGCACCCTCGTGCCCACGCCACGGGTGAGCGCCGACCCGGGGATGTCGAGGAACGGTGCGTCGAGGACGAGCGCGTCCGGGCCGGCCGCCCCGCCGACCGCGTGCCGGTGCGCGTGCGCCCAGAGGCTGGCGGTGAGGCCGCCGGTGGAGTGGGCGTGCACCACCAGCGGCAGGTCGGGGTGCTCGGCACGCACCGCGCGGGCGGCCTGCGCGACGTCGGTCGCCTGCTCCTGAAGGTCGGTGACGTAGTGCGGCACCTGGTCGGGGCGCCAGGACCGGCCGGCGCCGCGCAGGTCGACGGCGTAGAACGCACAGCTGGCGTCGGCGAAGGCCCGCGCCAGGTGGTCCTGGAAGAAGTAGTCGTTGTACCCATGGACGTGCAGGACAGCTGCACGGGTTCCATTCAAGTCCGTCCTTGTTCCTATCTGTGCAGGTCAGGAGCACTTTCTGCGACTGCTTCTCCGCTCGGCAGACCGAACGTGTCCTTACGGTACCGCAGCGTTCCGCGGGGTCCCATGCACATCGCTATGCACATCACCGGTGTCAAGATCGAGCCGAAGTAGAACGTACGTTCGAAGTGTGCGGTAGCCTCGAAGGCGTGCACGTCCGCCTTCCGAAACCCGCCGCCGACCCGAAGGGGCTCGTGCGGGACAAGAAGGCGTGCCGGCGAGGGTTCGGCCAGGACGCCGAGCCGCCGGCGCAGATCAGCACCTGGTCGCCGCCGCCGGTGGGCAGCTGGCCGGCGGAGCGGCCCGTCAATTACGACCAGCCCGCCCGGGTGCCGACCCGGCCCCAGGGGGAGCGGGCCGTCATCGCCCACCTGGTGTGGGTCCCCACAAGGAGCTCATGCCGGCCCGGGCGATCCGCTGGACCGACACGCACATGACGGTCTCGGTGCGCGACCCGGCCGCGCCGGCCAACGCCCGCGAGCTCATCGCGTGGCTGCGCGCCGACGACGTCTACACCACCATCCCGCGCCGGCCCCGACCCGCCGCGCCGCCGACCTTGCCGGGGCGGTGAGCGTCGCCGCGGCATGATCGGCTGCGTGATCGAGGTCGTCACCGTGGCGTGGGCCGAGGAGCCCGTGCTGACGGCGATCGAGATTGTCGCCGCGCTCGTCGTCGCCGCCGGCGCGGTGGCGCTGTGCGCCCGACCTCCGCTCACGGGTTGGCGTCGTCTCGCCTGGCGGCTCGCGCTGATCCCGGCGCTGGCCATCGTGCTGGCTCTGCTGTGGTCCGCGCTCGACCACATCGAAGACCACGACTACGGCGGCCGCCGGAACCCGGTCGGCGGGTTGCCTGTGCTGGCGACCGTTGTCGTCGTTGCGGCACTGGCCGTCAGGGAGAGCCGCCGAGTCGCCGCGGCGAAGGCCGAGCACCGCAACATCCGTCGCGCCCGGCGACTGGCTGCGGAGCGCGTGACGCGTGAGAACGCTCGGCGGCGACCCAAATAGCGTGCCAAGCGTCACCTCCTGATCCAGCGGTCCTCCCCGCAGCCGAGCCGGCCGGGCCTGGCGCGGGGAGGGCCGCCCCGGTCCCGCACAGCACCTCGGCATGAGCGACGTCAGCACCTGCACTCGCCAGCCGAAGGGCGTGCCCGTCGGTGGCCAGTTCGCCACCGAGGCCCGCGCCGAGAGTGGCTTTGTGCTCGAGGCGCCCGCCACGCCGGCCGAGCCCGACTGGGGGACCGCCGGCATCGGCGCCGGGGGCCGCACCCCATGGGGCACCGCCGACTCCGTTGAGGACGTCGCGCCCGGCATCGCCTTCGCCAGCACGGCACGAGCCCACGGTTGCACAGGAACTGCAGTCTGCTGCGGTGACGCGTTCTCGCCCGCGCGGAACTCCCGGCCGGACGGCATGGGCGGGTGCGGCGTCAGTCCGCCCGCGCCTTGCCGGTGGTGTACCGCGGCGCTGGCTCCAGCCCCAGGCGAAGGTCGTGACGGGCGCGCCGTCGCGCCTGCCCGTTGACAGCGACCGAGCCTCGCGCGCACGCTGCAAGGGAAGCCTGCGGGAGGCGCGGTCGACGATGATCTGGGATCTCCTCCTGAACGACGAAATCAGCACGCTCCGCCGCGAGCTCGGCGCGCCGCAGCGGGCGATCACACCGGCTCATCCGGTGGCGGATCATCGTGCGCGCATGGAGTACATCTGGCAGCGGTCCATGCAGCTGGCCGGAGGAGAAGTCGGCAAGGCGCTCTACATCGCGGCGGGATCCTCGTACGCCAAGGAACTGCTGCTGGAGTCCAAGCCGGAGTACAAGGCGACGATCAACGGGATTCCCTCGCAGGCGTTCCAGCCGGGCGCCCGCGGCGACGACAAGCCGCAACACTTCTTCACGCTGGCGCTCTTCGCCTATCTGAGCGGCAGTTCACGGACGGCCGCCATCGCCGGGTACATCAACGAGGAGCAGCAGTACCTTCGTGACAACCCGTCAGCGTGGGAACCGGGCGACGTGTACGTCAACGCTCTTGGGGCTGCCTTCGGGATGGCCTTGCGGGCGAACCCGCAGACACCGCTTCGCCCCTACTTGACCGGTCGGGCCTTTCTCGCCCCGCGCAGCAGTGGTCCCGGTGCTCCTCCGCCGGCTCCTGCCGGACGACCTGGACCATCGGTGGGGCTAACCCACGGTGGATCGCCTCGCCGCCCGCCATCCGACGCCGGGCCGACCGGCGACGAGCCAGTCGAGCCCGAGCCGGCTGACACCGAGCCGACCGAGGCCGGGCCCTACCGCGGTGAGATGGATCCGCTCCTGCCCCCGCCCGGCAGCTCGCCGCGCAACGAGCCACCGACAGGCACTGAGCCCGCGTCGGGCGCAAGCCCAGGTAGCCCGGATGCCGGCGTCGTCGATCCCGACGATCTCGAGCCCGATGATGGTGACGGCAGCTCTGGTGACGGAACGGGCAGCTCCGGTGGCGGTACCGCTGACGATGACGAGGAGGAAGACTTCAGCGCCGTGCTGGTGTACCCGGACGGGACCACTGAGGAGCTCTACGTCCCGTTCGACTGGGTCGGCCGCGACGCCGTGGACATCCAGGCGGGTCTGACACGTGCGCTAAACCGGCTGTGGTCCAACCGCACTCCCGTCCCGGACGACCTGGACCCCCCGCCGGCGGGGTCCGGCGACCTCGACCCTGGTCGGCTCCCCGGATTCGGCGTGATAGATCCGCACCCCGACGCCATCGACGGCGACACCGGTCGAGGGCCGTTGCGCCTCGGGAACCGCCCGATGCCGAGGTATGACCCGAACTTGGTCCCTGAGCGCCCGACCGGTCCGCCCGACCCGCCTGACCCGGTGGGGCCGGTGGCCGACCCGATACCGTGATGATGCGAGCACCTGAGCCACGTTCTCTTTGAGGGAACCTCCGATCGGCCACGGACGCCTCGGCGCCCAGCCCCTCGCACATCGTCAGAGTGACCGATTGCGTTCCGGTCTCGATCGTGGTCGCGCCCCAGTCGGAGCACGCCGACACGCCGGAGCGCGACGCGCCGCAGAGAGTGTCCGGTTCGCGGGGCGCCGGCTGGCGTCCACGGCTGCCAGGGTGAGGTAGCCCAGCGCGGCGGCGACGAGCACCAGCCAGGTCGGCGTGGGGTTCAGGCCGAGGCGCGCCAGCTTCCGGCATGCGGTCCACCAGCCCGCGGCGCCCGCGGCGCACGAAGGCACGACGCCCAGCAGTGCTGCGGGGTGGCCGGGACCGTCGCGCCAGATCAGGCGCGACCACAGCAGGTAGGCCACGGCGCCGAGGCCTGGCGCGAGCATCAGGGTGACGATCGTGAGGAGGCTGGCGGCCAGGGTGCTCAGGACCATCGTCTCGGCGGGGGACACGTCTTCTCCGTTCGGCTGTGCCCGCCACCGCGGCGGGCGTCACCGGTCGTATGTGCGGCAGCGCGCCGGTCCGGCGACGGGGCCCGGCGTCGGGTCAGCTGCCGAGGAGGGAGCCGATCGCTGCAGCGACGGCGCCGTGCTCGAGGCCGCCGGCCGTGGCCAGCGCGTCGACGACGCCGTAGAGCGCGTAGGCGCTGATCGGCACGAGCAGCAGCCACTCACGCCAGGACCCGGCGCTCCCCAGCACCGGGACGCCGAGGTAGCCATTGCGCTGCCAGACCGCGTTGGCCACGGGGACCAGCGACCAGTTCCGCGGCGGCTTCGGCACGAACGGCCACAGCAGCGGCACACCACCGGTCGTGAGCATGTCGCCGACGACGTGCACCGCGGCGCCGAGCCCGACGGCCAGCGGAAGCCAGGCCCACTCCTGCGGTGCGGCCACGGTGACGAACCCGGCCAGCACGAGGGCGACGAGCCACGGCGCCGCGGCGCCGCGCACGAGCCCCAGCGCCTTGGCGGCGAAGGCGACCAGCAGCAGGGACGGCACGCCGGCGCCGAGGGCGAGCTCACCGCCGGGCGCCCAGGACGCCTCGACCGTCAGCGTGGAGGCGCCGGCGGCCAGCGCGGTGATCGCAGCGATGCCCAGCAGCGAGTGGGTGCCGTGCCGGTGGCCGCCCGAGATCGCGCCGATGCCGGCGCAGACCACGCCTGAGACCGGCGGCAGGGAGTGGGCGATGGTCGCGTTGTGGTGGTCGGCGTCCGGCGCCAGCGCGGCCCCGGCGCACACGAGCGCGCCGGCGACCACCCCGAGCGGGGAGACCGGATGCAGCCCCAGCGTGAACGGCGCCGTCGAGGCCACAGCGACCCATGCCGCGGCGCCCGTGGCCGCGTGATGTCCACCCATCATGCCCAGCAGATGTGCGGCGCGACCAAGACCACGCGACGGCGGTCCCGATGACGGGCGCGAGCGGGTGAATCGGCGCGGTCTCAGCGGTTTCACCCGCGGCACCCCGCTGACTGGCTGTGTCTCGCGTCACTAGGGTGCAGGCGTCGCGGTGGTTTGCACTGGCAAGCGTCGTGAGTCCATGGGGTGTCGCTGTGCGCCGCCGCGTGGCCGGTTCACAGGGGGCCGGCCAGCGCACCCAGGGGGAAGACATGAAACATCTGCCCGGCCGGCTGGGCGCTTCGGCGCTCGGCATCGCCGCCCTGCTCGTGACCGGATCGCTCAGCGCGACCGCCAGCACGAGCGATCCAGCCAGTCCGCCCGACCTGTCGGCCCGGCTGGCTGCCACACGCACGACCGACCTGCCTCCGGCCATCGAGCTCGCGTCCGAGGGTGGAGCGAGTGCGGTCTCCCGCCTGACCGAGGCGCCGCGCAGCGCCACCCTCCGGTCGGCGCCGGCCGAGGACTGCACCGACGCCGACGGTGCCGGCCGCCAGGTGTGCGTCGAGCTCGGCACCGAGCTGTCCGCCTCGCAGCGCAAAGCGGCCGAGCGGGACATCGCGGCCCGCGCCGAGGGCGCCAGCGCCGCCACCAAGGAGCAGCCCAAGGCGAGGACCGACGCGTCGGTCGCAGCGGTGCAGCCCCTGCCGCAGTGGTGCCTGGACGCCGGCGTGCAGAACACTATGTACATCACCCGCTCCGCGGGCTGCGGCATCTACTCCGGCAACCTCACCGTGACCCGGACCGTCAACGGCGCCACCACGGTCGTCGGGACGATGAACTTCCTGGCCTACCGGTACGTGTACACGACCCAGAGCGTGACGACGGTGTGGGCCAACCAGATCGAGGTGTCCCCGACCATCATCACGGGCGAGGCCGCCGGCACGTCGATCTGGGGCACCGCCGCCTGCACCGGCACCGCGTGCGTGTCGGCGGGGCAGTCGTTCCCGACCCAGACGCCTGCGCTCCATGCGAGCGCGGACGGTGAGTCGTACTTCCAGTGGCCCGCGGTCTCCGGCGGCAAGGGCACCGGGGCGCCGTCCTGGACGGTCACCTTCAAGGCGCCGACCGCGCAGAACCAGTCGTCTCTCACCCTCGGCGCCGTGCCGACCGTGCGCTGCGACCAGGCCCTGCCCGGCTCGACCAGCATCGGGTGCGTGATCCCCGGGGCGACTCCCGAGATCACCTACAGCTACAGCTCGTTCCCCGAGTACGGGGCGCACCTGCTGGCGGCCGAAGAGAGCGGCCTGCCCGGGTCCTGGTACTCCGGCGCGCCGCTGCACCGCCTGACCAACAGCACGCTGCAGAGCCAGAACCGCAACACCGCCTGCCCGAGCTCGCTCGTGCGGCCCACCGGCAAGTCCTGCGACGAGTACCCGTTCGCCTCGACGTGGGAAGGCGCCTCCACCGGCGGCGGCCAGGGGCGCACGTTCGACTGGTGCCAGATCCCCAGCTACCCCACGGGCATCACGGGGCCGGGGTACAGCGCGTGCATGATCGACGCGACAGAGAACTCCAGGGCTGGCAGCCTGCTGAACAGCGTGCTGTTCGTGCCGATGCGCGTCATCGAGGCTGACGCGTTCTACGCCACGGTCGAGTAGGCCGGGCCGATCCAGGCGGGGTGGAGCCGCGATGGACTACGTGACACGGGTGGACGAGCGCAGCATCGACCTGCGTGGCGCCGCCGTCCAGCCCCACCCCGTCGACATGGTCGGCGGCCTCCTCGCCGGCCTTGCCCTCGGCCAGCCGCGGATCGTCACGGGCGTCGCCATGGGGCCGGTGCGGATCGCCGTCGCGCAGCGCGTGGCGTCACCGGCCGCCGTCGCCGACGGCTGGGAGGACGTCGTCGAGGTCAGCTGCCGGGCGGTCGAGGACGCCGTCGTGGCCGCGGGCCCGTACGCCGACGCGCCGGACCTCCGGTGCGCGATCAACCCGCCGGGCGCCGACTGGTTCCGGGTCCGGGTGCACGCCCGCGGCCGCGACCTCGGGTACGACCTGGTGGCCACCGAGCCGCGCGAGGAGTACCTCCTTCTCACCTGGCCGGCCCCGGCCGAGCCGCCGACCGTCCTCGGCGCCGCGTCCGGCGTCGCCCGACAGCTCGAGGCGTCGCAGGCGCGGCGACGCCCTGTGGCCGCCGGGGAGCCGGCCGCCGCCCGCGAAGGCCGGGAGTCCGCGGTCGACGCCCGGCGCCGAGCCGAGGCGGTCGCGAACCTTCTGCGCGTGGATCGTCAGCAGCGCGAGCGGTGACCCCAGGCAGCCCGCTGCGCCGTCCGGTACCGGGCCGGCCGGCACGGGTCCGGGACGCGAGGGGCTCGTCCGGTCTGCCCGCGCGAGTCGCGCCGAACCCGCCGTAGCCTCGAACGACAGGGTCGCGACGGGAAGAGGGTGCCGTGATCGCGCCGCAGGTCCTCCTCGGCGGCCGCTACCGCCTCGACAGGGTGATCGCCAGCGGCGGCATGGGCGTGGTCTGGGAGGCCTGGGACGAGCGCCTCGGCCGGCCGGTCGCGATCAAGCAGCTGCGTCCCGTCGCCGGCGTCCCGGCCGAGGAGGCGGAGCTGGCCAAGCAGCGGGCCATGCGCGAGGCGCGCATCACCGCACGGCTGCACCATCCCCACGCGGTCCCCGCCTTCGACGCCGTCGAGCACGAGGGGCAGCCCTGCCTCGTCATGCCGTACCTGCCGTCGACCCCGCTCTCGGCCATCCTCGAGGAGCACGGGACGCTGCCGCTGGACCAGACGGCCCGCATCGGCGCCGAGGTCGCCTCGGCCCTGGCCGCCGCGCACGCGCTCGGGATCGTCCACCGGGACGTCAAGCCCGGCAACGTCCTGATCACTCCCGACGGCGCCGCCCACATCAGCGACTTCGGCATCTCCCACGCGATGGGTGACCCCACCCTGACCGGCTCGGGGACGTTCCACGGGACCCCGGCCTACCTCGCGCCCGAGGTGGCCCTGGGGCGTGAGGCGACGTTCGCCTCCGACGTCTTCTCCCTCGGCGCGACCCTCTACGCGATGCTCGAGGGCGAGCCACCCTTCGGCACCGAGCCGAACCCGCTCGCCCTGCTCCACAAGGCCGCCGCGGGGCAGGTGCGAGCCCCGAGCCGGGCCGGACCGCTCACGCCCTTCCTGCGCACGATGCTGGCGAGGGAGCCCGCAGCCCGGCCGGCCATGGCGGAGGTGGCCACGTTCCTGGCCGGCGTGGAGCCCGAGGTCCCGCAGGCCGAGCGGCCGCAGCCCGTCCCGGTGGTGGTCACGCCCGACCCCGTCCCGGGCCCGGGCGTCGTGCCGGCGACCCGTCCTGCGGAGGTCGCCGACCCGTCGCCGGAGGCACCGCCCGCGGTGGCACCGCCCACGGTGGCACCGGCCACGGTGGCACCGGCCCGGGACGGGTCCGGCCCCGGCGGTCCGCCGACGCGCCGTCGCTCTCGCGTGCCGGTGCTGCTCGGCGGACTGCTGGTCGTGGCCGCCCTGCTCCTGGCCACGGGGGAGCTGACCGGGTGGTTCGGGGCAGAGCCGCGCGAGCAGCTGGACGTCGGTCAGGCGACGACGGCGTCCCCGGAGACGAGCCCGGAGAACAGCCCGGAGAACAGCCCGGAGGCGAGCCCGGAGGACACCTCGGAAGACGGCTCGTCGGCCGCGACCCCAGAGGCCGTCGACCCGCGGGTGGAGGCCACGACCGAGCCTCCGGCCACGCAGGGGCCCGAGGCCGGGGGCGAGGAGCAGGGGCCGGAGGCGGGCCAGCAGGGACAGGGCGACGGGCAGCAGGAAGGCGGGCAGGGCCAGGGTGACGGGGAGCCGGACGCCGCAGCGCCGGACCGAGCGAGCCGGCTGGCCTCTGCCGTCACCGGCTACTACGCCCTGATGCCCGGGGGCACGGACGACGCCTGGGCGCGGATGACGGGCGACTACCGGCAGAACCACGCGGGAGGACGCGCCGCCTACGAGGCGTTCTGGAGCCGCGTCGCCGAGGTCGGCGTCAGCGACGTCCAGGCCGCGCCGCCCGACCGCGCCGAGGCCACGCTCACCTACGTGTTCCACGACGGCCGCGTCGTCGTCGAACGCACCGCCTACCGGTTCGTCGACGAGGGTGGAGAGCTCAGGATCGCCGCGACGGAGGTGCTCAGCAGCACGGGAGCGTGACCGGTCGCCGCGGCGGCGCGCGTCGCCGACGTCGAGCGCCGACCCGCGTCGATCGGTGCCACGTCCGGCGTGGTCGCCCCGACCGACCTACGGTCGAAGTGGGCCGCCGACCGGACGGCTCAGCGAGGAGACGACCATGAGCGAGCGCACACCGGACGAGACCGCCCCTGAGCAGGAGCCGTCGAGCGACGTGGACGCCGTCGGCCAGAGCGCCGCCTCGGGTGGTGCGGCGCCGGGCCACGCCCCGACGTCGCCGGGGCCGGAGAACGGGGGCGGTGACGACCGCTCGCCCGCCGACGCCGACGCCGACCCGGACGAGGCCCGGGAGAAGGTGCGGGAGCTCGTCAAGGACACCCGGATCGCGATGCTCACCACGGTGGACGCGAGCGGCAGGCTCGTGAGCCGTCCGATGGGCGTGCAGGACGTCGAGTTCGACGGCGACCTCTGGTTCTTCGCCGACGAGTCCTCCGCGAAGGTGGACGAGATCGCCCACGACGCCCAGGTCAACGTGTCCTTCTCGTCCGGCAGCTCGTGGCTGTCGGTCAGCGGGACGGCGTCGCTGGTGCGCGACCGCGAGCGGATCCACGAGCTGTGGAACCCGGTCGCCGGTGCGTGGTTCCCGGAAGGGCCGGACACCCCGAGCGTCGTGCTCGTGCGGGTCGAGGCCGACAGCGCCGAGTACTGGGACTCGCCCGGCGGGCGGCTCGCGACGGCGATCAGCCTCGTCAAGGCAAAGCTCACCGGCCGCCGCTACGACGGCGGGGAGAACGCCACCGTGGAGCTGTGACCGCGGCCAGGACGCTGCGGGGAGCGCCCCGGAGAGGGTGGAGTCCCGTGGGTCATCGCGGGACCGGGCCCCGGGGCGTGGGCGCTCCTCTCGGTCGGCAGGCGACGGGCGCGATCAGGCTTGCTCCGTGAGCCAGGCCCGCAAGGTGGTGGCCAGCCGCACGGGCTGGTCGAGCTGGACGAGGTGCCCGGCGTCGGGGACGAGGGTGAGGCGAGCGCCGGGGACGAGGTCGGCCAGGCGGTGGGCGCGATCGGCGGGGACCCAGGTGTCCTCGCTGCCCCACACGACGTGCACGGGCAGGTCCAGCGACGGGTAGCGGGGTTCGAGCACCTCGGTGTACACCTCGTCGGCCTGGGCGATCTGGCGGTAGAACGCCGCTTGCCCCTCCGGAGTGGTCCACGGTGCCAGCAGGGCGTCGAGCTGTGTGTCGGTCAGGCCACGGTGGCTGGCACCGGCGATGTAGGCGCGCACCGCTCCGGCGTGCACCGCCGGCGGAAGCGCGGCGAAGACGTCGGCGTGCTCGTGCACGAGGCGGAAGAACGGCGTGCCCCACGGTGCCAGGGCGACGGCGTCGACCAGGGCCAGGGAGGCGAAGCGGGCACCGTGCAGCAGGTGGGCGCGCAGCGAGACCGCGCCGCCGAAGTCGTGGGCGATGACGTGCGGCGCGCTCCGGTGGTCCTGGTCCAGGCCCCAGTGCGTCAGCAGGTCGGCGAACAGCTCGCCCTGGACGTCGAGGGAGACGGCATGGGCGGCGTCCTTGGAGGAGGCGCCGTAGCCGGGCATGTCCCAGAGATGGACCGTGAAGTCTCCGGCCAGCGCCTGCGCGTAGGGCGCCCACAGCCACGACGACCACGGGGTGCCGTGGCAGAAGACCACCGCGGGACCGGTGCCGAAGCGGGTCCAGCGGACCCGCCGCCCGCGCCAGTCGAAGACCTGCTCCAGCGTGGTGTCGTCGCGCACGACGCGCAGCCTCTCACCGGGGCGGGCGGCGCCGCTACCCTTCGGCGCGGAGACGCCGGCGACTTCCGGGAGGACGAGGCATGACCGATCCCATCCCCACCGCGGACATCGATGCGTCGAAGATCGGCTGGATCGAGACGGTCACGGGCGACCGGATCCGTGTGCGCACCGCGCGGCTGGTCCGGATCGATCACGGCGGCGGTGACGGCGAGCTCGGCTACCAGGTCACGCCGAGCAGCGGCGGCACCTGCTTCGTCCCGCTGCGCGCCGTCGTGCGCATCGACGTCGCCGAGTAGGCCACCGCGCGCCCGCCGGGGCGCTTCGTGCCCACCGTCGGGTGCCGGCCTACGTTGGAACGGAGCAGCCGGCGCCCACCTCGCGGAGGCCCTCATGCCTGGCACCAGCCTCACCGCGTGCCCGCTCCGCGGCCAGGTCGATCCGCGCCTGCTGCGGTTCAGCGCCGGGGCGACCGCGGGCGTTCTCGCCGTCGTCCTGCTGATCGTCGACGTCGCTCGGCCCGTGGGCCTCGGCCTGCTCGCCTCCCAGGTCGCGGTGTTCGCGTTCACCGCGGCGGTCAGCTTCCAGTGGTCGTTGTGGGCGCAGATCTATGCCCGCGTCGTCTGGCCGCGGATCGCAGCGCCGACCAGGTTGGAGGACGCTCGGCCGCCGCGACTCGCCCAGCTCTTCGGCTTCGTGCTCACCGCCCTGGCGCTGTTCCTCTTCGCGGCCGGCGTCGACGGCGCCGGCTACGGCCTGACGGCGCTCGCCCTCGGGATGACGGCCCTCCATGCCTCGACCGGGGTGTGCCTGGGCTGCAAGGCCTATCCGCTGGTCCGTCGGTTGCGTCCGGGCTGACGCGGCGGGCGAGGACGGCCGCGGGCTCGCGTCCGTGCGGGGCTGTCTTCGTCCGCGGGGCACCTCGCGGGCCGCTGGGCCCGAGCGCCGATCTCGGCGGCTCGTCGTCGTGGCACGCGGGTGACGCGCGTCCGTCTCGGACCTCGGTTGAGGACGCAACGGTTGTAGCGGGCTACTGTGAGGCGGTGACCCTACGAGAGTGCCACAACGTCAGGCTGTCCGGTGCTGCGGACGGTACCCCCATGGTGTTCGCCCACGGGTTCGGCTGCGACCAGTCGATGTGGCGCCTCGTCGCGCCGCAGTTCGAGGCCGACCACCGGGTGGTCCTGTTCGACCATGCCGGCGCGGGCGGCGCCGACCCCGCGGCCTACGACCCCGACCGGCACGCCGCCCTGGACGGCTACGCGAGCGACGTCGTCGACCTGCTCGACGAGCTCGCGCTCGGCCCGGTCGTGTTCGTCGGCCACTCCGTCAGCGCGACCATCGGCATCCTCGCCGCTGCCCGGCGCCCCGACCTGTTCGCCCGCCTCGTGCTGGTCGGCCCCAGCCCGCGGTACATCGACGACGACGGGTACCGCGGCGGCTTCTCCGCCCAGGAGATCGAGGAGCTGTTGGCCACGATGGGCACCAACTACCTCGGCTGGTCGTCGGTGATGGCCCCGGTGATCATGGGCAACCCCGACCGGCCCGAGCTCGGCGAGGAGCTGACCGAGCTGTTCTGCCGCACCGACCCGAACGTCGCCGAGCGGTTCGCCCGGGCCACCTTCCTGTCCGACAACCGCGACGACCTCGCCCGCGTGCGCACGCCGAGCCTCGTGGTGCAGTGCCGCGAGGACGTCATCGCGCCGGTGGAGGTGGGCCGGTACGTGCACGAGCACCTGCCGGTCTCGCGCTTCGCGCTCATCGACGCCGTCGGGCACTGCCCGAACCTCAGCGCGCCCGACGCCCTGGTCGCTGCGATGCGCGAGTTCCTCGGCGAGCCCGCCCGCGAGCCCGTGGTCGCGTGACCCCGGCGGGCAGGGCGCGCTCCTGGGCGAACAGCCCGGTGGCGCTGCTGCGCCTCGACGCGGACGGACGCATCCTCGAGGCCAACGACACCTTCCTCGCGTGGGCCAGCGGTGAGCCCACCGGTGCGTCGGCGGGCGCTGCGGCACCCGACGACGCGGCGTCGGCCGGCGCGGCCCTCGCCGGGCCGGCCACGGAGGCCGAGGGAACGTCGTCGGCACGGACGGACGTGCGCGGCCGGCGGCTGAGCGACCTGCTGACCGTGGGCGGGCGCATCTACTGGGAGACCCACATGGCGCCGATCCTGACGCTCCAGGGCCGGGTGGACGAGGTCGCCGTCGAGCTGCGCGCGGCGGGGGAGCCGCTGCCCGTGCTGCTGTCGGCGGTGGCGCGCACCGAGGCGCCCGAGCCGGTGGTCGACGTCGCTCTCTTCGCGGCCCGGGAGCGTGCCCGGTTCGAGCGCGATCTCGTCACCGCCCGCGAGGCGGCGGAGCACGCCGCGGCCCGGCTGCGCTGGGTGCACGAGGCGACGGCGGAGCTGTCCGGCGCGGCGGGCGTGCAGGAGGTGACCGACGCGCTGGTGCGGGCGGTCGAGCGGCACACCGGGGTCGCCTCGGCCGAGCTGGTCGCCGACGACGACGCCGCGCGCGGCGCCGCGCCGTACGTCGTCGTGCCGGTGACGGGCAGCCGGCAGTCCTACGGCGCGCTCGTCGTCACGCCGCACGGGCGCCCCGGCGACCTGCCGGTCGACCCGGAGGCCCTGGCGACCATCGCCCAGCAGGGCGGGGTGGCCCTGGACCGCGCCCGCCTGCACGAGCAGTCCGTGTCCGTGGCCCACGAGCTGCAGCACGCCATGCTCACCCCGACACTGCCGCGGGGCGCCGACCTGGAGGTGCAGGCCGAGTACCGGCCCGCCGTCAGCGGCCTCGAGGTGGGCGGCGACTGGTACGACGCGTTCGGGCTGGACGGCACCACCGTCGCCGTCGCGGTCGGCGACGTCGTCGGGCACGGGCTGCGCGCCGCCACCGAGATGGGCCAGCTGCGCACCGCCACCCAGGCGCTCGCGGCCCCCGGGCTCGGCCCCGGAGCGACGCTCGGGCTCGTCGACCAGTTCGTGCGGCGCCGCGGCGTCGGCTTCGCCGCGACGCTCGTCTACGCCGAGCTGAACACCGCCACCGGGGCGCTGGCCTACGCCTGCGCCGGGCACCTGCCGCCGCTGCTCGTGCGGCGCGACGGGCAGGTCACCTACCTGTGGGACGGGCGGTCGGCGCCGCTGGGCGTGCCGACCCTGCGCGGCCCGCGCGCCGAGGGCGTCGTGCAGCTGGCGCCCGGTGACGTGGTGCTGCTGTACACCGACGGGGTGGTGGAGCGGCGCGACCGGCCGCTGCGCAAGGGCCTGGACCAGCTCGCCCGCGTGGCCGCCCGACGGGAGATGGGCGACGAGGGCGAGCTGCTGGCGCACTTCTTCGACGCCCAGGCCAACCAGCGCGACGACGCGTGCCTGCTGCACGTCACGTGGCGCGGGTCGCCGTCGGCGGCCGCGTCGTCGTCGGGCGCGCCGGCGCTCGCGGTGTCGGACGCCGCTGCTGCGATCCCCGCGGCGCTCGTGACGTCGGACGCTGCGACGGTGGCCGCGCCGTGGGAGCCCGGGCGAACGGACGTCTGATCGCCGGGGGCGCGCGGCGCGTCGTCGCGCCGACCTCGGCCGGCGGGCCCACGCCGGCCCCTCAGCACGGCACGGCACGCGCCGATGGAAGAAGCATGGAGAAGCAGGCCCTGGGCGGGCGTGAGCTGGAGGCGCTGCGCGACCGGCTCGAGGCGCTGCAGTCGGCGGCCGCGGACCTCGTGGAGAGCGACGACCTGCGCGTCACCCTGCGCAACATCGTCCACCGTGCGGCCTCGGTCGTGCTCGCCCCGAAGTACCTGCTCGCCGTCGACGACCCGTGGGGCGGGGACCCCCTGGTGGAGAGCGTCGGGCTCGCGCCCGACGAGGCCGCGGACCTCGCAGGCCGGCTGCGGGCCGGCGGACCGCTCTGCGACGAGGTGGTGGTCGTCGACGTGGCCTCGAGCCGGCGACGGCACGGTCGCCTCGCCGCCGTCTACCCGCCCGGCCGGCGCGGCCCCGCGGCAGAGCGCGCCCTGCTCGGTGCGTACGCCCGGCACGCCGCCGCCGCGCTGGACCTGCTCATGGCCCTGGAGGACAGCCGGCGCGGGGAGGCCCGCTCGGCCGACCTGCTCCAGCTTGCTCACCGGCTGCGGGCCGCGACCGACGAGGACACGATCGCCGAGGTCGTCGCCGCGGCGCTGCCGGACATCGTCGGCAGCGACAGCGCTGCGGTGCTGCGGTGGGACGCGACCAGCGGCACGCTGACCACGGCCGCGTCCGCCGGGCTGTCGGCGCCCGCGCGCGCCGCCCTCCACGCCGCGCAGCTGCGGTGGGACGACACCCCCGAGCTCGTCGAGATGCTCACGCGCCGGCGACCCCGCGTGCACACCGTGGCCGGGGCCAGCCCCGTCCTGAGGGCGCTGCTGAGGCAGCTCGAGCTGGACGAGGTGATCGTGGTGCCGCTCCTGGCCGGTCGGGAGCTGCTGGGCGTGGCGACCGCCAGCTGGAGCTCGGACCGGGCGCCGCGCGACGAGCACGAGGCCGTCGAGCGGCTGTACGGCGTGGGGGAGTACGCCGCGACCGCGCTGCAGAACGCGCGGCTGCTCGCCACGGTGCGACACCAGGCCCTGCACGACGCCCTGACGGGGCTGCCGAACCGCGTCCTGTTCACCCGCACGCTGGAGCAGGCGCTGCTGGACCTCGCCGAGGGTGAGGGCGTTGCCGTCCTGTTCTGCGACCTGGACAGGTTCAAGCGCGTCAACGACACGCTGGGTCACCCCGCCGGCGACGAGCTGCTGCGCCAGGTCGCGGCGCGGCTGTCCGGGGTGCTCCGTACCGGCGACACGGCCGGCCGGCTCAGCGGCGACGAGATCGCCGTGCTGCTGCGCTGTGCCCGCGACCCGGGCGCCGCCGAGGCGCTGGCCCGCCGCGTCGTCGCCTGCCTGCAGGAGCCGTTCCGCGTCGCCGGCCGGGAGCTGCGGGTGACGATGAGCGTGGGCGTCGCGCTGCACACCGGCCCCGGCGGGCGGGCGGACGACCTGCTGCGACGGGCCGACGACGCGATGTACGCGGCCAAGGCGCAGGGACGCAACCAGGTCGCGGTCGGGACCTCGTCCGGCGCCTCCGTCGTGCCCGGAGGGCCCGCCTCCCTCGAGAACGAGCTGCGCCACGCGCTCGCCGCGGAGCAGCTGCACCTCGACAGCCCGTCTGGGCCGTCCGGCAGTCCGGCGAGGGCGCGGTCCGCTCGAGCTCCGAGCCGGTCCGGACGCGCGTGGTCGGGGCGGAGGCGCTGGTGCGGTGGCGCCACCCCCGGCTCGGCCCGCTGTCGCCGGCGGCGTTCCTCCCCATGGCCGAGGAGACCGGGCTCGTGGTGGAGCTCGACCTGTGGGCGGTGCGCGCCGCGTGCGCCGCCCTGGCCCGGTCGGCCGGCGCGTCGCCGGCCGCGCTACACGTCGCGGTGAACGTCTCCAGCAGCACGCTGCTGGACGTGCGGCTGCACGAGACCGTGCGGTCCGCGCTCGCCGAGCACGCCCTGCGCCCGGAGCAGGTGTACCTCGAGGTGGTGGAGAGCCGCGCGCTCCTCGACGTGCCCGTCGTCGCCGACCGGCTCACCGCGCTGCGACGCCTCGGCGTGCGGATCGCCCTCGACGACTTCGGCACCGGCTACTCCACCCTGTCCTGGCTGCAGCGGCTCCCGGTCGACCAGATCAAGATCGACCAGTCGTTCATCGCCGGGCTGCCGGACGACGCCACCGCGAACGCGGTCGTGCGCGGCGTGCTGGCGCTGGCGCGCGAGCTCGGCGTCGAGGTGGTGGCCGAGGGCGTCGAGACGCCTGCGCAGCTCGCCGCGCTGGCCGCGGCGGGGTGCCCGCTCGTGCAGGGCTACCTGCTGGGCCGGCCGGCGCCGTGCCTGCCCGTGGCGCCCGACGACGAGCGGCACTGGGACCCGGTGACGTCCCAGCCGGCCTGAGCTGGGCCTAGCCCAGCACGTGCCCGACGGCGTGCTTCAGCCCGTTCGTGTCCAGCAGGCCGCGCCGATACCGCTCGGCGGCCCCGGAGACCGCCGTCGCCCGCGCGTCACGGTCGAGCACGGCGGTGCGACGGTCCGCGCTGCGGACGGTCCGGCTCGGCAGCCGGTGGGGCACCGGAGCACCGGCGACGGCCGACGCGTCGTGACCGGCGGGCGTGCGTGCCTGAGCGATCCGGGCGAGCTGCGACGGGCGGTAGCGGGCGCCGGGGTCCCAGCGCGGGGCCGGTGGCGCGGGCGGCTCGACGCCGCTGGCG
>NZ_LWGM01000279.1 GCF_001750215.1 Isoptericola variabilis
CGCGCACGACCTTGAGGTTGTCCGCCGTGCTGACCTCGACCGCGTCGATCTCGCCGTTCTGGAAGGCGTTGATCGCGGCCGTCGACTCCATCTGCTTGAAGACGACCTTCTCCAGCTTCGGCGCGTCACCGCGATCGTCGGGCCCAACGCCTGCGGCAAGTCGACGCTGCTGCGCGGCCTGGCGCGGCTGCACCCGCTGGAGTCCGGGCGCGTGCTGCTGGGCGACCGGGACGTCACGGACGTGCCGCGCAAGGAGCTGGCGCGCAGCGTGGGCGTGCTGCCGCAGTCGTCCGTCGCGCCGGACGGCGTGCGCGTCGCCGAGCTCGTGGCGCGCGGCCGCTACCCGCACCAGGGGTGGTTCGGGCGGCACTCGAGCGACGACGACGCCGTCGTGGCGCGCGCGATGACGGCCACCGGCGTCGCCGACCTGGCCGACCGCCCCGTGGCCGAGCTGTCCGGCGGCCAGCGCCAGCGGGTCTGGATCGCCATGGTGCTCGCCCAGGAGACCGACGTCGTGCTGCTCGACGAGCCGACGACGTACCTCGACGTCGCCCACCAGGTGGACCTCCTCGACCTGCTGGCCGACCTCAACGCCGAGCGCGGCACCACGGTGGTCATGGTGCTGCACGAGCTCAACCTCGCCGCCCGGTACGCCGACCACCTCGTGGTCATGTCGGCCGGCGCCGTCGTGGCGCAGGGGGCGCCGCGGGACGTGCTGACCCAGGAGATCGTGAAGCGGGCCTTCGGGCTCGACGCCACGGTCGTGCCCGACCCGGTCTCGGGCACGCCGCTGGTCGTGCCGGTGGGGCGCCACCGGTCCGGCGCCGACGGCTGAGACGGGCGCTTCGCCCGTCGGCGAACGTAGGTTAGCCTTACCTCATCATCAGCGTCTCACGGACCCCCGTGAGCTCACCGAGGAGTGCACGTGCGCCTTCGCCGTTCCCTCGCCGCCGCGACCGGCCTCGTGGCCGCGGCCGCCCTGTCCCTCGCGGGCTGCTCGTCGTCGTCCCCCTCGGGCGGCGAGGAGGCCTCGCCCTCCCCGAGCAGCAGCGCCGGCGGCGCCACCGACAGCTTCCCGATCACGATGCAGTCCGCCCTGGGCGACGTGACGATCGAGTCCGAGCCGCAGCGCGTGGCCACGTGGGGCTGGGGCTCCACCGAGGCCGCGATCGCGGTCGGCGTCTACCCCGTCGCCGTCGCCGAGCAGCGGTACACCGTGGGCGAGGGCAACCTCCTGCCGTGGGTCGAGGAGGCCTACGACGAGGCGGGCGTCGAGCACCCGGCGATGCTCACCGACGACGGCACCGGGGCGGAGGTGCCCTACGAGGAGTTCGTGGCGGCCGAGCCCGACCTCATCCTCGCGCCCTACTCCGGCCTCACGCAGGAGCAGTACGACCTGCTCAGCGAGATCGCGCCCGTGGTCGCCTACCCCGAGGCGCCGTGGACCACGCAGTGGGACGAGGAGATCACGATCGTCGCCGAGGCGCTGGGCCGCAGCGCGGCCGGCGAGGAGGTGCTGAGCGGCATCGACGACTTCCTGGCCGAGCAGAAGGCCGCCCACCCCGAGTTCGAGGGCAAGACGTTCGCCGGGATCTGGGACGGCGACGGGTACGTCTCCGTCTACACGCCGGCCGACCCGCGCGTGAACATCCTCGAGGAGCTGGGGCTGCAGATCGCCCCGGCGGTCTCCGAGCTCGACACCTCGGACGGCGGGTTCTACTACGACCTGAGCGACGAGGAGCTCGACGAGCTCCGGTCGGACTTCGTCATCACCTACTCGAACACCGAGGAGGAGGCGCAGGCCGCGCTCACCGCGCCGGAGCTGCAGGCGATCCCCGCGGTCAAGGCCGGTGCGGTCGCGCAGGTCTTCAACCCGGTCACGGTGTCCTCGGTCTCCCCGCCGACGGCGCTCACCTTCACGTGGGAGGGCGGCCTGCCCACGCTGATCGACAAGATCGCCACGACGCTGGGCTGACGCCGGCGAGCCGCTGCACGGAGGCCCCGTGCGGACCGAGGACCTCGGCCCGCACGGGGCCTCCGCCGTCCCGCCGAGATAGAGGCCCCGCTCGCCGAGATAGAGAGCTCTCTATCTCGGCCGCGAATCTCTCTATCTCGGCGAGAGGGGTCTCTATCTCGCGGTGACCGAGGCCAGGGCCTCGGGAAGCGTCTCGGCCCACCAGGCGGCGTCGTGACCGCCGGCCACCTCCCGGTAGCCCAGGCGGTCGCAGCGCTCGGCGAGCAGGTCGCGCAGCCGCCGGGTGGGGTCCACGAGCACCCACTCCTGCGTGCCGACCTCAAGGTGCACCCGGCCCAGGCGCCAGGCGGGGTCCGCGGCGGCCTCGGCCACGGCGCGGAGCAGCCAGCCCGCGTCGTCCCCCGACGGCCACCACCACGAGCCGGACTGGCAGACCGACGCCCCGAACCAGCCCGGCGCCACGCACTGGGCGTACAGGGCGGTGAGGCCGCCCAGGCTCTGGCCGGCGACCGTGGTGCGCCCCGGGTCGTGCGCCACGGGGGCGCCGACGACGTCCGCCGCCGCGTCGACGAGCCCGACGAGGGTCCGCACGAACTCGGGCGAACAGGTCAGGTCGCGCGAGCGCGCGGCGGCGTCGGCGTGCTGCACGAGCAGCGTGACGGTCGGCCGCAGCAGCCCCGTGGCGGACATCCGGTCGAGCACGCGCGCGCCGCGCGTGCGCCAAGGGCCGCCGTCGAGCAGCACGACCACGTCGTAGCCGTCCGGTCCGGGCGGGACCGACGGCACGTGCCACCAGGCCTGCAGGCCGCCGTCCGGCGGGAGCCCCGGCACGGGCACCACCCGACCTCGCCCGGCGGCGCCGAGCGGCGTCCCGTGGGCCGCGAGCGCGGCGTCCGGGTCGGTGTCCGCGAGCGGGCTGAGCAGGCGCGGCGCGTGCGGGCCCACGACGACGGACGTCTCGGCGGCCAGCAGCGCCTCGTCGCGGGCCAGCGGGTCGGGACCGGAGCGCCGCAGCAGGTCGTACCAGGCGTCCAGGTCGGCGTGCAGCGCCGGGTCGGAGACCGCCTTGGCGCGGGCGCGCCGCCGCTCGAGGCCCGCCAGGCGGGCCGCGGCGTCGGCGTCCTGCTCCAGCGCGAGCGGCACGGTGCCGTCGTCGACGGCGAGGCCGTAGGTGGCGCGCCAGCCGGCCGGCATCCGCAGCGCCAGCGCCCACAGCGTCGTGCCGGGCACCTGCTCCATCAGCGCCTCGCGGTACGTGCCGGCGTCGACGAGCTTGTTGACGTCCAGCAGCACCGCCCGCGTGCCCGGGGTGCCGGCGTGGACGAACGTGTAGACGCGGTGGTCCGGGTCGTCCGCGGCGTCCACGAGCGGGGTGCCCTCCTGCGCCACCCGGCGCATCAGGGCGTCGCGGTGGGCGCGCGAGGGGTCGGCGAGCACGTCCGCGAGCGCCGGGCTCGCCACGCGCGGCACCGGCACCGGGCGGCCCGTCTGCGGCGGCACGCCCGCGCCCGCCGCGGCCGGCCGCGGCGGGGCGTCGAACGGGCTCACGCGACGGGCCC
>NZ_LWGM01000280.1 GCF_001750215.1 Isoptericola variabilis
CGCCGAGCACGAACATGCCCACGGTCAGCAGCACCACCGAGCGCGGGTCGTCGGTGTACCAGAAGCCGTCGTACGGCGGGGGCATCGACGGCACCGCGGCCAGGGCGAGCGCGACGAACGCCGCCGTCGCGTCCTGGTGTCGCGGGTGTCGTCGCCTGCGGGCGGAAGCCTACGGGCGCCGGCGGCGGTGTCGGTGGCCCGGCCTAGCGTGTCGGCGTGACCACCTCGACGTCCGCGCGCGCCCCCCGGGCTGCCGGCAAGGCCGCCAAGCCCGCCTACCGCTGCACCGAGTGCGGGTGGACCACCGCCAAGTGGGTGGGCCGCTGCGGCGAGTGCCAGTCGTGGGGCACGGTGGCGGAGGACGGCCCGGCCGCCGCGGGCCCGCGCACCGTCGCCGTCACGCCGGTGCGCTCCGCGGCGCGGCCCATCGCGGAGATCGACGTCGACTCGGCGCGCGCCACCCCCACCGGCGTGGCCGAGCTCGACCGCGTGCTGGGCGGCGGCCTGGTGCCCGGCGCGGTGGTGCTGCTGGCCGGCGAGCCCGGCGTGGGCAAGTCGACGCTGCTGCTCGAGGTCGCCTCCCGGTACGCCGAGGGCGCCGAGAGCCACGCGGGCGCCGGCGGGCGCGAGACCCGCACCGTCCTCTACGTCACCGGCGAGGAATCCGCCGGGCAGGTGCGCCTGCGCGCCGAGCGCGTCGGGGCGCTGGCGGGCACGCTGCTGCTCGCGGCCGAGACCGACCTCGGCACCGTGCTCGGTCACGTCGAGGCCACCGACCCCGCGCTGCTGGTGGTCGACTCCGTGCAGACGATCGCCTCCGCCGAGGTGGACGGCGCCCCCGGCGGCGTGAGCCAGGTGCGCGAGGTCGCCGCCGCGCTCATCGCGGCGGCCAAGGCGCGGCAGGTGCCCGTGCTGCTCGTGGGCCACGTGACCAAGGACGGCACGGTGGCCGGCCCGCGCACGCTCGAGCACCTCGTCGACGTCGTCTGCCAGTTCGAGGGCGACCGGCACTCGCGGCTGCGGATGGTGCGCGCCGTGAAGAACCGGTTCGGCCCCACCGACGAGGTCGGCTGCTTCGACCTGTCCGAGTCGGGCATCACCGGCCTGGCGGACCCCAGCGGGCTGTTCCTGTCCCACCTCGGCGCGGGCGTGCCCGGCTCGTGCGTCACGGTGACGCTCGAGGGGCGCCGGCCGCTGGCGCTGGAGATCCAGTCGCTGGTGGCGCCGTCGCCGCTGGCCAACCCGCGGCGCACCACCAACGGCGTGGACTCCTCCCGCCTGGCGATGATCCTCGCCGTCCTGCACCGGCACGCCTCGCTGCGGCTCGCCGACCAGGACGTCTACCTGTCCACGGTCGGCGGGGCGAAGGTCACGGAGCCCGCCGCCGACCTCGCGGCGGCGCTGGCCATCGTCTCGGCCCGCACGGGCGACGCGCTGCCCGCCGGCACCGTCGCCTTCGGGGAGGTCGGGCTGGCCGGGGACCTGCGCCCGGTCACCGGCCTGGCACGCCGGCTGTCGGAGGCGGCCCGGCTCGGCTTCACCACGGCGGTCGTGCCGGCCGGCACCGACGCCAAGCCGCCGGCCGGGCTGCGGGTGCTCCAGGCCGGGCACGTCGCCGAGGCCGTCGACCTGGTCGGCCTGGGCCGGCGCGAGCGCTGAAGATCCGTGCCGACGCGTACGTAATTCCTCGGCCGATGCGGCCCCGGACACCGTAGGATTTGTGCTGTGCCTCCCACTCCCGCCCCCGACGACCTGCTCCGGGAGACCCTGGCAGCAGTCGCCCCCGGGACCGAGCTGCGCGACGGTCTCGAGCGCATCCTGCGCGGCCGCACCGGCGCGCTGATCGTGCTCGGGCTCGACAAGACGGTCGAGGAGATGTGCTCCGGCGGGTTCGTGCTCGACGTCGCCTTCTCCGCCACGCGCCTGCGCGAGCTGAGCAAGATGGACGGCGCCGTCGTGCTCGACCGGGACGCCACGCGCATCCGCCGTGCGGCCGTGCAGCTGCTGCCGGACCCCACCATCGAGACGAGCGAGTCCGGCACCCGGCACCGCACGGCCGAGCGGGTGGCCAAGCAGAGCGGCTTCCCCGTCATCTCCGTCAGCCAGTCCATGCGCATCGTGGCTCTCTACGTGGGCGCCCAGCGGCACGTGCTGGAGGACTCGGACACCATCCTCGGCCGCGCCAACCAGGCCCTCGCCACCCTCGAGCGCTACCGCGCCCGCCTCGACGAGGTGTCGGGCACGCTGTCCGCGCTGGAGATCGAGGACCTGGTCACGGTGCGCGACGTGTGCTCCGTGGTGCAGCGCCTGGAGATGGTGCGCCGCATCTCCGAGGAGATCGCCGGCTACGTCATCGAGCTCGGCGTCGACGGCCGCCTGCTCGCCCTGCAGCTCGACGAGCTCATCGGCGGCATCGGGTCGGACAGCGAGTTCGTCATCCGCGACTACGTGGACCTGGAGCGCTCGGGCCGCACCCTGGCCGACGTGCAGGCCGACCTGGCCGTGCTCGACTCGGGCCAGCTGCTCGACCTCGGCCAGATCGGCCGCGTGCTCGAGCTGCCCGGCGCCGGCATCGCGCTCGACGCCGCCGTCGCCCCGCACGGATACCGCCTGCTGTCGAAGGTGCCGCGCCTGCCGGGCGCCATCATCGACCGCCTCGTGGCGCACTTCGGCGGCCTGCAGAAGCTGCTGGCCGCCAGCGTGGACGACCTCATGACCGTCGACGGCGTCGGCGAGCAGCGCGCGCGGGCCGTGCGCGAGGGCCTGTCCCGGCTGGCCGAGTCCAGCATCCTCGAGCGCTACGTCTGACCGTCAGCCGACGAGGTCGGTACCCGGCGTGCCGGCGGCCGCCTGCGACGGCACGGACTGCGACGGTGCGGGCGTCGTCCGCGCGGCCGGCGTCGGCGCCCCCGACGGGCCGGCGGAGGCCGACGGCGCGGGCGCCGGGTCCCCGATCGTGAGCGTCACCGGCTCGCCCACGGCGCCCTCCACCGAGGCGACCGACACCTGCGCGGTGTAGGTGCCGGCGGGCACGGTGGCCTGGCCCGTGGTGCAGTCCCCCGCGACCGAGCGCTTGCCCGACCAGCGGATCGTCTTGCTGTCCACGTCGCCGGGGCCGAGCAGCAGCTGCCGCTCGCCGGAGGTGCAGTGCGCCGACGTCCACACCGTCTGGCCCGTGGCGTCGGCGACCGTGATCCGGCGGTTGACGCCGGACCCGTCGACGATGCACGGCCGCCGCCCCGAGTTGGTGATGGTGACGACGAACGCGAAGGACTCGCCGACGTCGGCCTGGGCGTGGTTCGGCGCCAGGCCGAGCGTCAGGCTCGAGGCCGGGCAGGGGCGTGACGGCCCGCCCACCTCGGCGGGGTCGGGCGCGGCCACCTTCTGCGCCTCGAGCCGGGGCACCGGGTCGGGCCACACGTCGCGCACCGCCTGCACGCCGCGGCCCACGCCGTAGCCGGCCGCGGCCCCGAGGGCGACGAGCACGGCCAGCACGAGGACGGCGCCGACGAGCCGCCGGC
>NZ_LWGM01000281.1 GCF_001750215.1 Isoptericola variabilis
GATCGCCGTCCCCACCTCGTCGGCCTGGGCGACAGCGCGGGAGTAGAGCTCGGTCGCGCCGACCGGGATCGCGGTCTCGGCGGTCGTGGTCGGCGACAGCGCGCCGGTCGCGGCGTAGACCTCCGGGAAGACGTACTGCTGCGCGCGGGCCTTGAGCGGGCGGCTGATGAGGCTGGACATGTTGACGCCGCGGGCGCCGAACGCCGTCGTGATCCGCGCGAGCACGCCGGGTCCGGTGACGACGGGGGTGATCGCGACCATCGTGCGCCAGTCGCCCGCGTCGCGCGCGAAGCGCGCCTCGCCGCGCCGGGCCAGCACCAGGAACCGCGTGCGCGCGCCCGGCACGTCCTCCACCGCGGTGGCGAGCGTCTCCAGGCCGTACAGGCGGCCGCACAGGCGCGGCCCGAACGCCACCTGGTGCGCCGTGGCGTCGCGGCACGCGGCGGCGTTGGACGGCGCCGGCACCGGGCGTAGCCCGCGCTCGGCCACGAACCGCGTCACCTGCGCCAGGCCGTGCGGGTGCGCCGTGGCCTCCGTGAGCTCGCCGTGGCCGGGCCGCACGAACGCGTCGAACGAGACGCCGAGCACCACCTCGTCGACGGCCACCACGTCGGGGCTGCCGACGAGCGCGTCCAGCGACGGCACCACGTAGCCCTCGACGGAGCTCTCGATCGCGACGACGCCGTGGTCCACCTCCCCGGACGCGACGGCGTCGTGCACCTGCCCGACGGACTCGCGCGGGACGACGGCGTCGGGCCCGTACCCGGCGCGCTCCGCCCACTCGAGCGCGGCCTGGTGGGTGAAGGTGCCCTCGGGGCCGAGGTAGGCGACGGACCCCGTCATGCGCCCGCCCACCGCGGCGACAGCGCCTGCGGCCCGGGCACGAGGTCGTGGGCGGGCAGCACGGCGAGCGTGCGGTGGGCGATGCCGCGCGCGTCCAGCTCGGCCACCAGCGCGTCCAGCACCTCGACGCGCGGGCAGGAGAACGACGTGAAGAACACGTGCGGCCCGAGGTCGGACGGGTGCGAGCGCAGGTGCTGCAGGTCGATGCCGGCGTCGGCGATGACGGCGAGCGTGGGCTGCAGGGAGCCGCGGTGGTCGTCGTACGGGCCGAACGCGAGCCACACCTGCGCGGGCCGGTCGAACCGCGGCCAGTCCGCGCGGGACTCCAGCAGCCCGTACCAGACGGGCCGGCGGCCGGCGAGGTGCTCCGAGCCCGGCAGCTCCACCAGGCCGGCCGGCACCCGGTCGCGCTCCACCACGAGCGAGCCGGCCGGCCCGGCGATGGCGACGCGCTCCTCGACCGGCGTGCGCGTGGGCACCAGCCGCGGGCTCACGCCCATGGTGCGCAGCACGTCGCGGCAGTCGCGCAGGCCCGGCTCGTCGATGACGACGGCGCCGCCCGTGGCGTCCGGGCGGCCCACCCACACCCACTGCTGCGGCACGGCGACGGCCGCGGTGAGGATGAGGGACGGGTCGCCCGCGAGCAGCGACTCCTCGAGCCGGGTGGCGGGCTGCTCGGGGTGCCCCAGGTGCACGACGGCGGCCAGGTCCGCGATGCTCGCGACGGTGGCCAGCGTGTCGGTGGGCGTGCCCAGGTCGAGCAGCTCGACGTCGTCGGCGAGGCTCGGCACACTGCCGGCGGAGTGGCCGGCCACGCCCGACCACTCCCCCAGCCGCGCGGCGAGCGCGGCGTGGGCGGAGGACTCGCTCTCGGTGCGTCCCAGCATCAGCCGTCCCCCTCGCAGGTGATGCCGTTGTCCGGCTTGTACGTCCAGGCGAACGACTCGTCCTTGACCATCTCGCCGTCGCGGAACACCTGGCGGAAGTTGGTGATGCGGAAGCCGTCGTTGCCCTGCGGGTAGCTCTCGCACTGCGCGCCGCTCTTGGTGACCACGGTGGCCGGCACGACGTTCGTCTTGCCGCTCGACCAGGTCTTCACCTGGTCGTAGTACTTGGTGCTCCAGACGCGCACGTGCAGCTGCCCGCCGCCCACCCACGACTGCATGACGGCGCCGTACGGGGTGTCGTTCTTGAACTGCATGTCGATGGAGCCGACGTAGATCGTGGCCTCGCGCCCCGCCGGGTAGCGGGAGAACCAGTAGGAGTGCGGGCGGTGGGTGACGTCCTCGAACCCGGCGAAGAAGCCGGCGTTGTAGGTGGTGGTGGCCATCTGGGACAGGCCGCCGCCGACGGCGTCGGTGTGCACGCCGTTGCTCACCACGCCCGCGGAGTAGTACCCGTTGGACGCGTCGATCGGCGAGAGCGTGTCCAGCAGCGAGAAGGTCTCGCCGGGCTTGACCAGCGTGCCGGTGACGAGCTGGGCCCCCCGCACGAGGTTGCGGGTGCGGACCGGCTCGGACGTCAGCGGGGTGGAGAACTCGCTGACCACCTCGGTCACCCCGAGCTTCTCGAGCGCCTCGGCGGTGTTCTCCGGGTCCTGCTGCACGAGCTCCACGGTGGCGTCCCGCTCGTCGCCGAGCGCCGCCTCCTGCACCGCCGCGGCGACGGCCTCGGGGTCGAGCGTGGTGCCCGGCTCGCCGCCGACCACCGTGGGGCGCCCGCCGACGAACTCGAAGTGCGCCTCGTCCGGCGCCGAGAGCAGGTCGTCGGTCCGCTCGACGACGGCGTCGACCAGCGCCTCGCCGTCGAACGTCGGCGCGAGCGCGCCGTCGGCGGGCTGGAACGACGTCACGCCCGCGAGCACGTCCGGCGTCAGCTCGGCCTGCTGGTCACCCGCGTGCACGACGACGGGCCCCGACAGCACGGTCCGCGCCTGCTCGAGGGCCGCGTCGGTCTCCTCCTGGGTGATCTCCGGTGCGACCGCCTCCGTGGGCAGCTCGAACGGGCCGTCCTCGACGAGCCAGCCCTCCGCCAGCACGTCGGCCGCCTCGTCGGTCCGCAGCGCGGCGCCGTCCTGCGCCGGCGTAGCCACGGCCTCGCCGTCCGCGAAGCCCACCGTGCCGTCGACCGGGTCGGTCCGCAGCGCGTCGGCCACGCGCTCGACCGCCGCGTCCAGCCGGGCCTCGTCGACGTCGACGACCGGGTCGCCCTCGTCGGCCCCGGTGAGGTGCGCCCACAGCCGCATCGGGTCGAGGGAGAACCCGGTCAGGCCGTCGACGGTGGCCTCGGGGTCGAACGACAGGCCGGCGTCCGCGGGGTCCAGGGTGGTCGAGGCGTCGGCCGCGGTGAGCTCGACCGGCTCGGCCGCGCGCGGCCCGAGCTCGCCGGCGAGCAGGGACTTCGCCTCCGAGGCGGGCAGCCCGCCGATGTCGACGCCCGCCACGTGGGTGCCGCGCGGCACCCGGTCGGAGAACATCCACTGCGCGCCGGCGTAGACGCCGGCGAGCACCACGAGCACCACGGCGGTCCACAGCAGCGCCCGCGGCGCGCGGCTCGGCTGGCCGTCGCCCGCCAGGCCGTCGAGCGGGCTGCCCGGGTCCTGGGGCGGCGTCGAGGACGAGTCCTCGCCCGCGGCGGCGGGGTCGCCCGGCGAGGTCTGCGCGCCGTCCGCGGCGTC
>NZ_LWGM01000282.1 GCF_001750215.1 Isoptericola variabilis
CGCCGCCGCGGCGGACGGCGTCGCGGACGGCGTCGCGGCCGCCGGGGCGGGCGCGTCCGTGGCGGGGGTCTCCGTGGCGGTGGGCGACGACGTGGCGGTGGGCGACGGCGTGGCGGCGCCCTCGAGCGTGAAGCCGAACGTGCCCTCGATCGGGTGGCCGTCGGAGGACACCACGCGCCAGGCGACGGTGTACGCGCCGGCGGCCAGGTCCGCCGGGAGGGCCGCCGTCACGGCGGTGCCGGCCACCTGGGGCGCGCTCGCGCCGGCGTCGGCTCCCGACGCGTCGGTGAGCACCACCTGCGCGCCGGTGGGCAGCACCTCGGCGCTGAACTGCAGCGTGAGGGCCGCCGGGGGCGTGTCGAGGACGGCGCCGTCGGCCGGGTCGGACGACACGAGCCGGTCGTGCGCGCCGGCCGGCGCGGCGACCAGGGTCCCGCCGACGAGCGCGCCCAGCACCGTGAGCAGGGCGAGCAGCAGGGCGGCGGGCGCCGGGCGCCGGCGGCGCGCGGCGGTGCCGGGTGCGGGGGCGGGCATGCGGTCGACCCTAGGGCGTGGCACGGTCAGTCGCGCTCGCCGGGGCGGCCGGTCCGCATCTCGGCGGTGCGCACGGCGATGAGGCCGCCGGGGTCGAGCCGGGTGAGCAGCGCGTCGGCGATGGCCTTGAGCTGGCCGACCTGCTCCGGGGTGAGCGCGTCGAAGACGTTCTCCCGCACGTTCTCCACGTGCGCCGGCGCGGCCTCCTGGATGGTGGCCCAGCCGTGGTCGGTGAGGTGGGCGTCGGTGGCGCGCGCGTCCTCCGGGCACGGGCGGCGCTCCACCAGGCCGCGCTCCTCCATCCGGCGCACCACGTGCGACAGGCGGGGCAGCGTCGCGTTGGTGTGCGCCGCGAGCTGGCTCATGCGCAACACCTTCCCGGGCGCCTCGGACAGGCGCGCGAGCACGTAGTACTCGTAGTTGGTCAGGCGCGAGTCGCGGCGCAGCTGGCTGTCCAGCACCCCGGGCAGCAGCTCGACGACCGCCAGGAGCCGGCTCCAGGCGTCGAGCTCGTCGTCGTCCAGCCAGCGCACGTCGTCCATGCCCGCATTCTCGCACCCTGGTTGACGCGACAACCGACGCCCGCCCTCCTGCCGCCGATGGAGCGCGTCGCAGCACGTCGCAGCCGCCTGCGGCAGACTCGGGGCATGCCGGTCAGCAAGGACTTCTACTCCGCCTACGCCCAGGGCTACGCCCGGGTCGCGGCCGTCACCGTGCCGGTGCGTGCCGCCGACCCGGCCGCCAACGCCGCCGCCACCCTCGAGCAGGCCCGCGCCTGCCACGACGAGGGCGTCGCCGTCGCCGTCTTCCCCGAGCTCGGGCTGTCCGGCTACTCCAGCGACGACCTGTTCCTGCAGGACGTGCTGCTCGACGGCGTGCTCGAGGCCCTGGCCGAGATCGTCGAGGCCAGCGCGGACCTGCTGCCCGTGCTCGTCGTCGGCGCCCCGCTCGAGGTGGGCGCCCGCGTGCTCAACTGCGCCGTCGTCGTGCACGGCGGGCGGGTCCTCGGCGTCGCGCCCAAGTCCTACGTGCCCACCTACCGCGAGTTCTACGAGCGGCGCTGGTTCGCCCCCGGCGACGACCGTCGCGGCCAGACGATCGAGCTGCTCGGCGGGCCGGTGCCGTTCGGGCCCGACCTGATCTTCGCCGCGTCCGACGTCGCCGGCCTGCGCCTGCACGTCGAGGTGTGCGAGGACATGTGGGTGCCCGTGCCGCCGTCGGCCGAGGCCGCCCTGGCCGGCGCGACGGTGCTGGCCAACCTGTCCGGGTCGCCGATTACGGTGGGCCGCGCCGAGGACCGCCGGCTGCTGGTGCGCTCGCAGAGCGCCCGGTGCCTGGCCGCCTACGTGTACGCCGCCGCCGGGCAGGGCGAGAGCTCCACGGACCTGTCCTGGGACGGCCAGACGATGATCTACGAGCGCGGCGAGCTGCTCGCCGAGACCGACCGGTTCCCCGACGGGCCGCGGCGCGCGGTCGCCGACGTGGACCTCGACCACCTGCGCCAGGAGCGGCTGCACCAGGGCACGTTCGACGACAACCGCCGCACCCTCGCCGACCGCACCGGCGCCTTCCGCACCGTGGAGTTCGCGCTGCGGCCGCCGGCCGGCGACGTCGGGCTACGCCGCCGGGTGGACCGCTTCCCGTTCGTGCCCGACGACCCCGAGCGCCTGGCCCTCGACTGCTACGAGGCCTACAACATCCAGGTCACCGCGCTCGAGCAGCGCATGTCGTCGATCGGCAGCCCGAAGATCGTCATCGGCGTCAGCGGCGGCCTCGACTCGACGCACGCGCTGATCGTCGCCGCCAAGGCGATGGACCGGCTCGGCCGCCCGCGCACCGACATCCTGGCCTACACGATGCCGGGCTTCGCGACCGGCACCGAGACCAAGGACCGCGCCTGGCGCCTGGGCCGCTCGCTCGGCGTGACGTTCGAGGAGCTGGACATCCGGCCCGCCGCCACGCAGATGCTGCACGACATGGGCCACCCGTTCGGCCGCGGCGAGAAGGTCTACGACGTCACGTTCGAGAACGTCCAGGCCGGCCTGCGCACCGACTACCTGTTCCGGCTCGCCAACCACCACGGCGGCATCGTGCTGGGCACCGGCGACCTGTCCGAGCTCGCGCTCGGCTGGGCCACCTACGGCGTCGGCGACCAGATGTCCCACTACGCGGTGAACACCGGCGTGCCCAAGACCCTCATCCAGCACCTCATCCGCTGGGTCGTCGAGTCCGGGCAGTTCGGGGACGAGACCAACACGGTGCTCGACGAGATCCTCGGCCAGGAGATCTCGCCCGAGCTCGTCCCCGCCGACGACGACGGCAGGCTGCAGTCCACCGAGTCGAGGATCGGCCCCTACGCCCTGCAGGACTTCACGCTGTTCTACGTGCTGCGCCACGGGTACGCGCCGAGCAAGATCGCGTTCCTCGCCTGGCACGCCTGGCACGACGCGAAGGCCGGCGAGTGGCCGCCCGGGTTCCGCGGGGAGCACGCCGAGTACGACCTGGCAACGATCCGGCGGTGGATGCAGCTGTTCTTCCGCCGGTTCTTCGCCAACCAGTTCAAGCGGTCGGCCATCCCCAACGGCCCGAAGGTGGCCGGTGGCGGCACGCTGTCGCCGCGCGGCGACTGGCGGATGCCGTCCGACGCGTCGTCGGCGGCGTGGCTGGCGGAGCTGGAGGCGAACGTCCCGGAGGCCTGACGGCTCGGCACCCTCGTTCCGGGCCCCTGTTCCGGGTCCCTGTTCCGGGTCCCTGTTCCGGGTCCCTGTTCCGGGTCCCTGTTCCGGGTCCCTGGCGGTCCGAGACAGACCCCGCTGTCTCGGACCGCCAGGGACCCGGAACGGTCTGGGGCAGGGACGGGCGGCACCGCGGGACGACGGCGGGCGGCACCGCAGGCGGACGCGCCGGCGCCGGGCCGCGCGTACCGTCGGAGCGTGCTGCCGACGCCCGACCCCGCCGCGGGCCCC
>NZ_LWGM01000283.1 GCF_001750215.1 Isoptericola variabilis
GGCCAGCTCGTCATCCTCGGCCGGCGCCTCGCCCGCCGGCGGCTCTCCAGCCGACGACGCGTCCGCCGGCGCGGGCGCCGCGCCCTCCGCCCCGGCTACGGCGGCCCGCATTTGCACGACGTCGGCCGGGTCGCCGCCCTCGTCGACGATCCCGAAACCGACGTGCTGCAGCGCGCGCGAGAGCCGGCCCGCCCGCACCACGGCGGCCGCGTCGGCGTCCATGACCGCGGCGGTGAGGGTCTCGGCGAGCCGGTCGAGCACCGCGTCCGAGACGGGGCGGCCGTCCACCTCCCCCGCGGCGCGCACCGCGTGCACGAGCGCGTCGGTGCGCTCGCGGCGCAGGCGGTCCAGGCCCTTGATGCGCCCGCGGTCGCGGTCCTGGGTCGCGGCGCGCAGCTCGTCGCCGATCGCGGCGAGGGCGGCGACGTCGTCCGGGTGCTCGCGGGCCACCCGGTTCGCCACCCACGCCGCCACGGTCGGCTTCGTCAGCCGCTTCACGCGCGCCGCGCCGAGCCGGTCGCCCGACGCCGCCACGCGCTTGGCGGCGGCGTCGCGCGCGGCGACGAACTCCTCCAGCGGGCCGGCGTACAGCGCGTCGACGAGCGCGTCGACGTCGACCGGGTCCTGCGCGCTCACCGGCCCAGGGTGGCACGCCGGTGATGGCCTCGCCGGGCGCTCGCCCCGTGCGCCCGGCGGGCACGACGAGGGCCCCGGACCGCGCGGTCCGGGGCCCTCGTCGCGCGTCACCCGTCGGACTGCGGGGCGGTGTTGTCGGTGCCCCCGAACTTGGCGAGGAACTCGTGGCACTTCTGCGCGCGCTGCGAGTCCTCCGCCATCACCTGCTCGAAGAACTGGGCGATCTCCTCCTCGCCCGCGTTCCGGGCGTCGCGCACGTACTGCCCGTAGTCGTGCCCCGCCTTGAGCGAGTGGTACTGCACCGAGATGAGGTCGAACGTCACGTCGTCGAACCCGGTCTCACCGGTCGCCATGCTGGTCACCTCCGTCGTCGTCGGGTGCCCGTGCCGACCGCACGGGCCGTGCCCGCGCCGGGAGCGCTCCGCCCCGGCGCTGCGTCCACTGTCGCGAGGGCCCACGACGCTCACAACCGGACCGCCGCGAGTGCGTGGCCCCGGGGGCGGTGTGAGGCTGGCCGGGTCCGCCGACCACGAGGGAGCAACGCATGCGCGCCATGGTGTACCGGGGGCCCTACCGGGTCCGTGTGGAGGAGAAGGACGTCCCCAGGATCGAGCACCCGAACGACGCGATCGTCCGCGTCGAGCTGGCGTCGATCTGCGGGTCGGACCTGCACCTGTACCACGGGATGATGCCGGACACCCGGGTGGGCCACACCTTCGGTCACGAGTTCATCGGGGTGGTCGACCAGGTCGGCCCCTCGGTGCAGAACCTGCAGGTCGGCGACCGCGTCATGGTGCCGTTCAACATCTACTGCGGCTCGTGCTACTTCTGCGCCCGCGGCCTGTACGCCAACTGCCACAACGTCAACGCCAACGCCACGGCCGTGGGCGGCATCTACGGCTACTCCCACACCACCGGCGGGTACGACGGCGGCCAGGCGGAGTACGTGCGCGTGCCGTTCGCCGACGTCGGGCCGAGCAGGATCCCCGACTGGATGGACGCCGACGACGCGGTGCTGCTCACCGACGCCGTGGCGACCGGCTACTTCGGGGCGCAGCTCGGCGACATCGTCGAGGGCGACACCGTGGTTGTCTTCGGCGCCGGGCCGGTGGGCCTCGTCGCGGCGAAGTCCGCCTGGCTCATGGGCGCCGGGCGGGTCATCGTCATCGACCACCTCGAGTACCGGCTGGAGAAGGCGCGCGAGTTCGCGCACGCCGAGACGTACAACTTCGCCGAGCACGGCGACATCGTGCTTCTGCTCAAGCAGGTCACCGACTACCTGGGCGCCGACGTCGCGATCGACTGCGTGGGCGCGGAGGCCGACGGCAACCTCACCCAGCACCTGACGGCCGCTCGGTTCAAGCTGCAGGGCGGTTCCCCGATCGCGCTGAACTGGGCCATCGACGGGGTACGCAAGGGCGGCACGGTCTCGGTGATGGGCGCCTACGGGCCGATCTTCTCGGCCGTGAAGTTCGGCGACGCCATGAACAAGGGCCTGACGCTGCGGATGAACCAGGCCCACGTCAAGCGGCAGTGGCCGCGGCTGTTCGAGCACATCCAGGCGGGCCACCTCAAGCCGAGCGACCTGGTGACCCACCACATCCCGCTCGAGCACATCGCCGAGGGCTACCACATGTTCTCCGCCAAGCTCGACGGCATCATCAAGCCGGTCGTCGTGCCGGGCGCGGCCTGAGAGGAGCCGAGATGACCGAGCAGACCCCCGAGCAGACCCCCGAGCAGACCCCCGAGCAGACCCCCGAGCAGACCCCCGGGCAGGCTCCTGAGCCGACCCCCGAGAAGCCGCCCGTCTACACCGCGGCCAAGCCGCGCCTGGCCCCCTCGGCCGACGAGCTGCGCGCCCGCATCCCCGGCTGGGGCGCCGACCTCGACCCGAAGGACCGCCCGTCGGTGCCGCGGGAGCAGGCGCTGCCGACCGGGGCGCACTGGGACTTCCCCGAGCGCCAGCCCGAGACGTGGCCGCGGGAGCGGTCGGTGGAGCACCGGTTTCTCACCCCGGTCTTCGGCACGGCGCAGCCGCTGCGAGGACTCTCGGGCGCGATCCGCCGGCTGGCGTACGAGCGCTGGAGCGAGGGCCGCGCCGCTCACTGGCTCACCCTCATCGCGGCCGACCGCGTCGACGTCCTCGAGCACACGCTGCGGTCCTTCGCCAGCCCCCGCCCGGACAACCCGGTGACCGAGACCGGCATCGCCAGCGAGCTGCGCCACCACCCGCTCGCCTCCCGCCGCGGCCGCGTCGACGTCACGCACCAGGCGGTGGACCCGCTGGTCAACGCCGCGCCGTGGGTGCTCGGCGGCCTGGCTGCGGTCATGGCCGTGCGCGCGCTCGTGCGCGTCGCACGCCGCCGCTGAGGCGGCGCGGATGCTGCTGGACCGGGTCGCCGCCACGTCGGAGGCTGTGGCCGCGACCCGCTCGCGCCTGGCCAAGCGCGCCGCCATCGCCGCGCTGCTGCGGGCCACGGCGACCGAGGACGCCGGGGCACCGGAGGACACCGCCGACGACGTCGAGATCGTCGTCGCCTACCTCTCAGGCGAGCTGCGCCAGCGCCGCACCGGGCTGGGTTACGCGGCGCTGCGCGACCTGCCGCCGCCGGCGTCCGAGCCGACGCTCACCGTGGCCGGCGTGGACGCGGCGTTCGAGAAGATGGCGGCCCTGGCCGGGCCCGGGTCCGGCGCGGCCCGGGGGCAGGCGGCGGCCGACCTGTTCGGCGCGGCGACCGCGCGGGAGCAGCGCCTCCTGGTCGGCCTCGTGGCCGGCGAGCTGCGCCAGGGCGCCCTGGACTCGGTGGTGCTCGACGCGGTCGCGAGGGGGCGTG
>NZ_LWGM01000284.1 GCF_001750215.1 Isoptericola variabilis
CAGCGTTACGGCGGTCATAGCGAAGGGGAAACGCCCGGTCCCATTCCGAACCCGGAAGCAAAGCCCTTCAGCGCCGATGGTACTGCCCTGGAGACGGGGTGGGAGAGTAGGACGCCGCCGGACACCCTTCACACGAAAGGCTCACCCGTACGGGTGGGCCTTTCGTGCTTTTCCGGCATCCGCAGTGAGGAGCGGCTGCGCATCCGCGCCCCCCGGCTGCGGATCGCCGGCCAGCGCGCGGCCGGCGCGCTCACCGTCACACCCGGCTCCCACGGTGAGCCGGGCATCGCACCGCTCCCTCGTGGGAGAATTTTCTGACCTTCCGCTCTCGAGAGGAACAGCGTGAACGACTCCGCCCGCGATCAGGGCAGCTATCGCGACAACGGCCGGTCCGGCGGTGAGCGCCGCGACCGGCGCGACGGACGTCCGCCCCGCGGTGACCGGCCCTCGTGGTCGGGCAACGATCGCAGGGACGGCGCCCCGCGCCGCCGCGACGGGGAGGGCTCCGGCTACGGCCGGCGGGACGACCGTCAGGGCGGTTACCGTGGTGAGCGCTCTGATCGCCCCGCTCGTGAGGGTGGCTTCCGGCGAGACGACCGCGAGGGTGGCTTCCGTAGGGATGACCGTCAGGGCGGCTACCGCGGCGAACGCGCTGAGCGTCCGGCACGTGAGGGCGGCTTCCGTCGCGACGACCGTCCCGCTCGTGAGGGCGGCTTCCGTCGCGATGAGCGTCCCGCTCGTGAGGGCGGCTTCCGTCGCGATGAGCGTCCCGCTCGTGAGGGTGGCTTCCGTCGGGATGACCGTCCCGCTCGTGAGGGTGGCTTCCGTCGGGACGACCGTCCCGCTCGTGAGGGTGGCTTCCGGCGGGACGACCGTCCCGCTCGTGAGGGTGGCTTCCGCGGTGAGCGGTCTGACCGGCCTTCTCGTGAGGGTGGCTTCCGTCGCGATGACCGGCCTTCTCGTGAGGGTGGCTTCCGTCGGGATGACCGTCCCGCTCGTGAGGGTGGCTTCCGTCGCGATGACCGTCCCGCTCGTGAGGGTGGCTTCCGTCGCGATGACCGTCCCGCTCGTGAGGGTGGCTTCCGTCGGGACGACCGTCCCGCTCGTGAGGGTGGCTTCCGTCGGGACGACCGTCCCGCTCGTGAGGGTGGCTTCCGTCGGGACGACCGTCCCGCTCGTGAGGGTGGCTTCCGTCGGGACGACCGTCCCGCTCGTGAGGGTGGCTTCCGTCGGGACGACCGTCCCGCTCGTGAGGGTGGCTTCCGTCGGGACGACCGTCCCGCTCGTGAGGGTGGCTTCCGTCGGGACGACCGTCCCGCTCGTGAGGGCGGCTCCCGTCGCGACGACCGTGAGGGCGGCTTCCGCGGTGAGCGGTCCGAGCGCCCGGCTCGTGAGGGTGGCTTCCGTCGCGACGACCGTGAGGGCGGCTACCGCGGTGAGCGGTCCGAGCGTCCTTCTCGTGGGGGTGGCTTCCGTCGGGACGACCGTCCCGCTCGTGAGGGCGGTTTCCGTCGCGACGACCGCGAGGGTGGCTCCCGGCGGGACGACCGTCGCGGCGGTCCGCGTGAGGACCGCGGCGGCTTCGGCGGTCGCGGTGGCTTCGGCAGCCGCGACGAGCGTCGCCCGGAGCGTCCCGAGCGCGAGCGCGTCCCCGAGCCCGAGGTCGCCGAGGACGTGTCGTTCCGCGACCTCGACCGCGACGCTCGTCAGCGGCTGCGCGGCCTGAGCAAGGAGAACGCGGAGCGGGTGGGTCTCCACCTGGTCATGGCGGGACGCCTCCTCGACGTCGACCCGGAGCGCGCGTACGAGCACGCCCAGGCCGCGGTACGCCGTGGTGGGCGCGTCGACGTCGTGCGCGAGGCCGCCGGCATCGCCGCGTACCGGACGGGCCGCTACGCCGACGCGCTGCGCGAGCTGCGCACGGTGCGCCGGCTCAACGGCTCCTCGGAGCACCTGCCGATCATGGCCGACGCCGAGCGCGGGCTCGGGCGCCCCGAGCGCGCCGTCGCCCTCGCGACCTCGCCCGAGGCGGAGACGCTGACCGGCACGGGCCGCGTGGAGCTGGCGCTCGTCCTCAGCGGTGCGCGGGCGGACCTCGGCGAGCACGACGCCGCGCTCTCCGTGCTCGACAAGATCCCGGCGCAGCAGGGCGACATGGCCCTGCGCGTGCTGCAGGCGCGCGCGGCAGTCCTCGAGGCGGCGGGGCGCACCGCCGAGGCGGCGGCGCTGCTGGCGGAGGTCGACTCCGAGGCCCTCGACCGCGCGGCCGGCAACGTGCTCCCCGAGGAGGACGTGGTCGTCTACGACACGTTCGACGAGGAAGCCGAGGAGGAGCTCGAGGCCGAGCTCGAGGCCGACGAGGACGAACTTGAGACCGACGAGGACGCGCTCCTCGAGGACGACGACGAGGCGGACGCCGACGCGGAAGACGACACGGACGAGGAGGCTGACGTCGACGACGAGGCGGAGGACGACGCGGACGCCGACGTGGAGGACGACGCCGACGAGGACGACGCCGACGAGGACGACGACGAGGACGACGACGAGGACGACGCGGAGGACGCGGACAGCGAGGAGCGCGCGTGACGCCGGGGCTCCTGGCGAGCGAGCGGCCGCTCGCCGAGGCCTACGACCTCGCCCTGGTCGACCTGGACGGCGTGGCCTACCGCGGCCACCTGCCCATCGAGCACGCCGCCCACGGCCTCGCCACGGCGCGCGAGCGGGGCATGCGCCTGGTCTTCGTCACCAACAACGCCTCGCGCGAGCCGGGTGACGTGGCCGCGCAGCTGTCGGGCCTCGACATCCCGACGACGGCCGACGAGGTGATGACCGCGGCGCAGGCGTGCGCGGCCCTGCTGCGCACCCGGCTCGAGCCGGGCGCCCGGGTGCTGGTCGTGGGCGGCAAGGGGCTCGTCACCGCGGTCGAGGCGGCCGGCTTCGAGGTGGTCACCTCCGCCGACGACGAGCCCGTCGCCGTGGCGCAGGGGTACGCCCCGGAGGTCGGCTGGACGGATCTGGCCGAGGCGGCCTACGCCGTCGGGCGCGGGGCCTGGCACGTGGCGAGCAACCTCGACGGGTCGCTCCCGACGGCGCGCGGGTACGCGCCCGGCAACGGCGCGCTCGTCGGCGCCGTCGTGTCGGCGACCGGCGTGCGCCCCGACAGCGCCGGCAAGCCGACGCCCACCATGTACCGGCTCGCGACCGAGCGGGCCGGCGCCACCAGCCCGCTCGTCGTCGGCGACCGCCTCGACACCGACCTCGCCGGCGCCCGCGCGGCCGAGTACCCGGGGCTGCACGTGCTGACCGGCGTCTCCTCGGCCCGGGACGACGTCCTCGCGCCGCCGGAGCTGCGGCCCACCTTCGTGGCGGCGGACCTGCGCGGCCTGCTCGAGGCGCACCCGCTGCCCGTCGCCGGGGCCGAGGGCTGGTGGGAGTGCGGCGGTCGCGCCGCGCGCGTGG
>NZ_LWGM01000285.1 GCF_001750215.1 Isoptericola variabilis
GCGCGAGCGCGCCGCGCTCACGGCCGCCCTCGGCGGCTGGCCGCACGTCGTGTGGGCGCTGCTGCCGCGGGCGCGCTGAGCCCGCCCCGGGCCCGCTCCTGAGCCCGCTGCGAGCCCGCTGCTGAGCCCGCTGTGGACCGTGCCGGGATGCACCGCGAGCCGGTGGCGGGTGTGCCGGGGCGGCGTCACGATGGGGTACCCGGACCCGCTGGCCGCGGCGCGGCCGCGCCGCGGCCGGTGGGGCGGGGAGGACCCGTGGGCCCCGCGAGGGGCCTCACCGTGACCCAAGGAGGAAGCCCATGAGCACCCTGCCCGGCCACGACAGCTGGCGCGACGCCGGTCTCGACGACGCCCTCCGGGAGCCGGAGCACCGCGAGATCGACCCGGACGACCTGGGCCCCGAGGCCGCGAGCCTCGTCGAGGAGGTCCAGACCCCGAACGAGCCGCCGCGCCACCCCGAGGCCTCCCCGGAGGACTACCGCCCCCGCACGGCACGCCCGGACCTGGCCGGCGAGGCCAACGAGGCCGACGTCGTCGAGCAGTCGGAGGAGGTCGAGGTGGTGGAGGACGAGGGGGTGTGGGAGCCGGCGGGCTTCGACGAGGGCTTCGCGGGCGACGAGGTCGGGCCCGAGGACGTCGAGCGGTGACCCCCGCAGGCGTCCCGGCAGCGACCCCCGCAGCGTCCCCGGCAGCGACCCTCGCCGTGCCCCCGGCGTCGGCCCGGCCCAGTAGGTTGGGGGCATGACCGACCCCGCCCCGACCGCCGGCACGCGCCTGGCCGGCACCGCGACCTCGGGCTCCGCCCTCGTCGACCTGATCCCGTCCCTGCCGAAGGTCGTGCTGCACGACCACCTCGACGGCGGCCTGCGCCCGCAGACCGTGCTCGAGCTGGCCGACGCCGTCGGCCACCCGCTGCCCGCGCAGGACGCCGTCGCGCTGGCCGACTGGTTCCAGCAGGCTGCCGACTCCGGTTCGCTGGTGCGCTACCTGGAGACCTTCGACCACACGATCGCCGTGATGCAGACCCCCGAGGCGCTCGCCCGGGTGGCCAAGGAGGCCGTGCTCGACCTCGCGGCCGACGGCGTGGTGTACGCCGAGCAGCGCTGGGCGCCCGAGCAGCACCTCCAGCGCGGCATGAGCCTGCCGGAGACGGTCGAGGCCGTGCAGGCCGGCATCGACGCGGGCATCGCCGAGGCCGCCGCGCGCGGCCAGGTGATCCGCGTCGGCCAGCTCGTCACCGCGATGCGGCACGCCGACCGCTGGCGCGAGATCGCCGAGCTCGCCGTCGCCTACCGCGGCGCGGGCGTCGTCGGCTTCGACATCGCCGGCGCGGAGGACGGCTTCCCGCCGGACCGGCACGCCGAGGTGTGGCGGTTCCTCGCCGACAACGACTTCCCGGTGACCATCCACGCGGGGGAGGCCGCCGGCGTGCCGTCCATCGCGCAGGCCGTGCACCTGGGCCAGGCCGACCGCATCGGCCACGGCGTGCGGATCGTCGAGGACATCGCGTTCGGCACGGACAGCGACGGCTCGCCGCTGGCCACGCTCGGGTCGCTCGCGCACTGGGTGCGCGACCACCAGATCCCGCTCGAGGTGTGCCCGGTGTCCAACCTGCAGACCGGCGCCACCGACGCGCGCACGATCGCCGAGCACCCGATCACCCGGCTCAAGGAGCTGGACTTCGCCGTCACGCTCAACACCGACAACCGGCTGATGTCCCGCACGTCGATGACGCACGAGATGACCCGCCTGGTGACCGAGGCGGGCTGGACGATCGACGACCTCGCCGACGTCACCGTCACGGCCGCGTGGGGCGCGTTCGTGCACCACGACGAGCGCCGCGCGATCGTCGACGACCTCGTGCTGCCCGGCTACCAGACCATCGAAGGAGCGCTCCGGTGACCGACCTGCCCACCCCCCGCACCCCGGCCGAGGCGCCCGCCGAGGTGCCGTCCACGCCCGCCGAGCTCGCCTCCTTCGTCGACCACACGCTCCTGAAGCCCGAGGCCACCACGGCCGACGTCACGGCGCTGGTGGAGGAGGGCGCCCGGCTCGGGGTGTTCTCCGTGTGCGTCTCGCCCACGTTCGTGGCGCACGCCGCCGCCGTCGCGGCCGGCCGGCTCAAGGTCGCCACGGTGTGCGGCTTCCCGTCCGGCAAGCACGTCAGCGAGGTCAAGGCGGCCGAGGCGGCCCGCTCCGTGGCCGACGGCGCCGACGAGGTCGACATGGTGCTCGACGTCGGCGCCGTGCGCACCGGCGAGCTGGCCGCCGTGCAGGCGGACATCGCCGCCGTGCGCGCCGCGGTCCGGGCCGACCGCCTGCTCAAGGTGATCATCGAGTCGGCCGCCCTGACGGACGAGCAGGTCGTGGCCGCGTGCCGGGCCGCCGAGGCCGCCGGGGCCGACTACGTCAAGACGTCGACCGGGTTCCACGCGACCGGCGGCGCCACGGTGCACGCCGTGCGGCTCATGGCCGACACCGTCGGCGGCCGCCTCGGCGTCAAGGCCTCCGGCGGCATCCGCACGCTGCCCGACGCCCTGGCGATGGTCGCGGCCGGCGCCACCCGGCTCGGGCTGTCGGGCACCGCCGTCGTGCTCGGCGGGTTCGAGCCCGACGCCGCCGCGCAGGGCGCCGCCGGCGCCGCGCCGGAGGCCGGCGGGTACTGACCCGCCGCCCGGACCAGGGCCGATAGCCTGCGGGGCGTGACGGACGACCATCGCGCCCCGCAGGCCGGCCCCGGACCGACGACCGCCACGCCCCCGGTCGTCGAGGTCCGCGGCGCCACCCGCACCCACGGCACGGTCCAGGTCCTCGCGCCGACCCGCTGGAGCCTCGCGCCCGGGCGGGCCGCCGCGATCGTGGGACCCAACGGCTCGGGCAAGACCACGCTGCTGCGCCTCGTGGCCGGGGCGGACCTGCCGACCACCGGCAGCGTCGCGACGTTCGGCGCGCCCGCCAACGTCTCGCGCCAGCACCGCCGCGAGGACCTCGCCCTGCTGCTCGACGGGCTGCCCACCTACCCGGACCTCACGGTGGCGGAGCACCTCGGGCTCGTCGCCGCGGCGTGGGGGCCGCGGCACCCCGGGCCCGGCGTCGACGCCTGGCTGGAGCGCGCGGGGCTGACGCGCGTGCGCGACCAGCTCCCGGCCGAGCTGTCCTCCGGCGAGGGGCAGATGTTCGCCCTCGCGTGCACGCTGTACCGGCCCGCGCGGCTCGTGCTCCTCGACGAGCCCGAGCAGCGGCTCGACGCCCGGTGGCGCGAGCTGGCCCGATCGCTGCTCGTGGCCGCGCTGGACGCCGGCCGCAGCGTCGTCGCCGCCACGCACGACCCCGGCCTGCGCGCGGCGCTGACGGCGCCCGGCCCGGACGGGGTGCCGCGCGGCGTC
>NZ_LWGM01000286.1 GCF_001750215.1 Isoptericola variabilis
CCAGGTGTTCACCGAGACGCCGAAGCGCAGCTCGGCCTCGGTCTTGTCGCCCTCGGTGACGGCGACGTTGCGCATGTTGTCGCCGAAGCGCACCAGGGTGACGTCGTCCGCCGCTGACGGCTGCGCCGTCGTCCGCCGCCGGCTAGCGCAGCAGCCCGGGCGGCGCGGCGGGGCCGGACCCGCGCAGCCGGCGCGCCGCCTCCGCGCCGAGGAACGCCTGGCGCGCGGCGTACATCAGCGCCACCAGCGGCTGGCGGCGCATCTCCAGTTCCGCGCGCTCGATGCCGCCGCGGTCGGCCCGCTGGTGCAGCAGCGCGAGCTCGACGGCGGCCTGCTGGTAGTCCGTCATGGCCCGGGCGGTGGCCGTGCCGCCCGCCGCGCGCGCCCAGACCTGGGCCGCGCGGCGCGCGGGCATGCTGGCGAGCATCCGCACGTCCTGCGCCGTGACGGCGCCCGTCGCCGCGTAGGGCGGCAGGTAGCGGCCGACCATCGCGACCGTCCGGGCGCGGTCCCGGCGCACCACCACGAGCAGCGCCACCAGGACGAGGAAGCCGACCCCGTAGGCGAACGTCACGCCGGCGAACCCGAACGCCGTCGACCCGTTCCACAGGGCGTGCAGCGCCATCGCACCGGCCAGCCCGACGAAGGCGGGCACCAGCCGGCCGGGCCCGGGCCGCCGCGTCGCGGCCGCCGCGATCCCGACGCCGGTGAGCGACGTGCACAGCGGGTGCAGCAGCGGCGTGAAGATGCCGCGGGCCACGAAGGTCGCCTCGAGCTCGCCGAGCTGGGCCGTGGCGGTGTAGTAGCTGACGTTCTCCACGGTGGCGAAGCCGAGGGCCACCATCGAGCCGTAGATGATGCCGTCGGTGGGCCCGTTGAGCTCGTGCCGGCGCAGCCAGAGCATGCCGAACAGCACGGCGCCCTTGAGCGTCTCCTCCACCACCGGGGCCCCGAGCGTGGCGCTCAGGTACTGGCCGAGGTCGGGGCCGAACAGCGGCTCGAGCAGCAGCGCGTAGCCGAGGGTGTTGACGAACATCGCCACGAGCACGGCCACGCCGGCGCCCCACAGGAACGCGAGCAGCAGGGCGTCGGGCGGCTCGGGCTCGAGGCGGTCGAGCGCCAGGACGCCGGACAGCAGCAGGGGCAGCGGCAGGAGGGCGAGCAGCAGCCCGACCGCGAAGGTGGGCCCGTCGAGCGCGATGACGAAGAGCGCGACCAGCAGGCAGACCGACGAGATCGCGATCAGCAGGATCGTGCCGACGGAGGGGCGGGCGGTCGAGCGCCCCGCCAGGATCGCCCGGGGGTCGAGGGCGGACATGCCTCGGATGCTACGGGGCGGGTGGTCCGCCCGCCCTGCGGGCGCGGGCGGCCCGACGCCGGTGCGCCGGGGCCGCCCGCGGGTGCCAGGGTCAGCCCGCGGCGCTGAGCCGCTCGACCTCTTCGGGCGTGAGCTCGAGCTCCGCGGCCCGCGCCGAGTCCTGGATCGACTCCGGGCGCGAGGCGCCCGGGATCGGGATCACCACGGGCGCGAGCGCCAGCTCCCAGGCGAGCGCCACCTGGAACGGGCTGACGCCGTGGGCCTCCGCCACCTCGAGGAACGGGGCGAACTCCGGCCCGAGCTCGCCGGAGCGGGCGAGCGCGATGCCGCCCAGCGGGCTCCACGGCAGGAACGCGATGCCGAGCTCGGCGCACAGCCCGAGCTCGGGCAGCGACGAGCGGAACCGCGGCGAGAACTGGTTCTGCACCGAGACCAGGCGGCCGCCGAGGATCTCCTGGGCCTCGCGGATCTGGTCCGGGTCGGCGTTCGAGATGCCGGCCCGCTCGATGACGCCCTCGTCCAGCAGCTCGCGCAGCGCGCCCACCGAGTCGGCGTACGGCACCTCCGGGTCGGGGCGGTGGAACTGGTAGAGGCCGATGGCGTCCACCCCGAGGCGCTCGGCCGAGGCCTTCGCGGCCTCCTTGAGGTGGTCCGGGCGGCCGTTCTTGGTCCAGCTGCCGTCACCGGGCCGCAGGTGGCCGCCCTTCGTGGCGACCAGGACGCCGGACGTGTCGCCGCCGTACGAGCGCAGCGCGCGGGCGATGAGCTCCTCGTTGTGGCCGACCTCGTCGGCGTGCAGGTGGTAGGAGTCGGCGGTGTCGATGAACGTCACGCCGGCGTCGAGGGCCGCGTGGATCGTGGCCACCGACCGGGCCTCGTCGGGCCGGCCTTCGATCGACATCGGCATGCCGCCGAGGCCGACGGCGCTCACCTGACGGTCACCGAGGGTGCGGGTCTGCATGGGTCGTCCTCCCGTCGGGCCCGCGGGCGTCTGCCCTCGGGATCGAGGAGCCGCGGGCCGTCCGCCACGCTACGCACCGGCGATGAGTCCCGCGCGGCGGCGCCGTCTACCCGGCGGCACCGCTCACCGCGACCGCCCGCCGCGGCCACCCGCCGCGATCACCCGCCGCGACCGCCCGCCGCGACCGCCCGCCGCGACCGACTACCGCGACCGACTACCGCAGGAGGACACCCACCATGGCGACCGTCGTCTCCACCCTGTTCATCTCCCTCGACGGCGTCGTCGAGATCGACCCGGCGTGGCACTTCCCGTACTACGACGACCACATGGGCGCCGGGGTCGACGAGGACTACTCCGGCACCGACGTGATCGTCATCGGGCGGGTCACCTACGACAGCTTCGCCGGGGCGTGGCCGGAGCGGGAGGCGGCCGGCGAGGTCGACGCGGACTTCGCCAGGCAGCTCGGGGACACCCGCAAGGTGGTGGTCACCCGCGACCGCGGGCGCGACCTCGGGTGGCGCAACGCGGCGCCGCTCGACGGCGAGCTCGCCGACGTCGTCGGCCGGCTCCGGGCCGACGCGGCGCTGACCAAGGTGCTCGTGCCCGGCTCGATCTCCGTGGTGCGCCAGCTGCTCGACGCCCGGCTGGTCGACGAGCTGCGCCTGTACGTGCACCCCGTCGCGGCGCGGGCGGGCGAGCGGCTCTTCGCCGAGGCGGGCTCGCCCTACCCGCTGCGCCTGCTGCGGTCCGAGGCGTTCCCCACCGGGGTGCTGCGGCTCGTCTACGCCCCGGGCGAGCTCGGCAGCGGCGGCTACGAGGAGGCCCGGGAGAACCTCGCGAGCGCCCGCGCCACCGACTGACGGCCGCGTCGCGCCGCCGCCTCCGGGGAACTCCCAGACAGGTCCCAGCCCCGTCGAGGGTCGCGGGAGTGGACTGTCGCCCAGGAACCCCACCTGGAGGCAGAGATGACCGGACCCACCCCTCACGTCCCCGCCGAGGACCGCGCGCCGGCCGCCGGCACGACCGTCGCCGACACGACCGCCGCAGGCGCGCCCGCCGAGGCGCCCGCCACCCACCGCCGTCGGCGCGTGGCCGGGGTCCTC
>NZ_LWGM01000287.1 GCF_001750215.1 Isoptericola variabilis
CACCGCGACGAACAACAGCGCTCGTCCCTCATTCCTCGATGCAGCGACCACGAGCGGAGCGTGCTCCGGTTCCCCGGAGGCCGTGTCTGTGGTCGTGGATAGCGTGTAAAGCAAGCGAGTTGAGGAGCTCGCCGCCCGAGAGCGCGTCGGTGCGGCGGGCCTGCAGGTGGCCGGCACCCGCCGCGGCGAGCGCGCCGTCGACCGCCGGACCGATCGTCGCGGGGTCGGCGGCCAGGTTCTCCAGGGGGAACGCCACCTCGTCGGCGACGTCGGGCAGGCACACGCCGGTCTCCGGGTCCTGCGCGACCACGCCGACGACGTCGGCCAGGCCCGCCACGGTGGACCGGTGCACGTCGCGCCCGGCCACGACGACCGTCCCGCGGGTCGTGGCCGGGACCGAGTGCGGCACGGCGCCGTGCAGGCACCGCAGGAGGGTGCTCTTGCCCGACCCCGACGGTCCCAGCAGCAGCACCTGCTCCCCCGGACGGACCCGCAGGTCCACGGGCCCCACGCCGTCGCCGGTGGCGAAGACCGCCTCGAGCCCGCGGACCTCGAGCACGGGCGCCGCGTCGGGCGCCACGTCGGGCGCCACGTCGGGCACCACGTCGGGCACCACGTCGGCCCGCCCGGGGGCCGCCGGCCCGTCAGCGCTCACGGCGCACCGGGACGGCGGCGACGGCGGACTCGCGCACGATCGCGAACCCGTCCACCGCCCCGGTCCGGACCAGGGCGTCGACGAGCACCTTGGCGAGGAGACCGCCCAGCACGACGCCCGAGGCGAGCTGGAGGCCCAGCCGCAGCAGGAGGATGTCCTGCCCCCACCAGCCGAACCGGAACGCCGAGAAGACGAACACGAGGCCCGCGCCGAGGAGCCCGGAGAGGGCGTACCGGGCCCAGCCGAACCGGCGGTAGCGGCCGGCCGCGAAGGGCAGCTCGCTGCCGAGGCCCTGGATCGCGGCCGCCACCAGGAGCAGCGGCCCCACGGGCGAGCCGAGGAACACGACCTCCACCACCGAGGCGATGACCTCGGCGATGATCCCGACGAACGGGCGGCGCAGGATCGCCACCGCGATCGGCGCCACGAGCAGCCACCCGCCCAGCAGCACGTGCTGGGCGAGGTCGCCGGCGGGACCCATGAGCACCGCCAGGCCGTTCCACGCCTGGACCAGCGCCCAGTAGAGGAACCCGAAGACGACACCGAGCATCACCATCAGCACGATGTCCTTGAGCTCGAGACGCGGCGCGCGCCGCCCCGCCTCAGGCCGCGACATCGCGACGGCTCGGGCTGTTGACCGAGAGGGTCAGGTGGCTGGTGACGTGCTGGACCGTGCGGCCCACGCCGGTCCACCCGGCCACGACCGTCGCCAGGATCGTGCCGACGTCGCCCTCGAGCCGGGTGACGAAGTGCTCCGACGCGCGGAAGGTGCCGTTCGCCCGAGCGGTGGCGATCGCGGCGTAGATGTCGCGCATGTGGTCGGGCTCCACGCCGGCGCGCACGTCGTCGGCCAGCGGGTACAGCGCCCACTCCGCGGCGGCGTGGCGGCCGACCTCCCGGCCCGCGGGTGCCTCGACGGGGCGCGGCCCGGCCCCGCCGGGCAGGTCGCAGACCACCTCGCCGGGGCACCCCCGCGACAGGTGCACGGTGATCGACGCGTGCTCGCCCGAGGCGGCCACGGCCTCGGCCAGGTCGGTGAGCCAGGTCAGCAGGTCGGCCTCCGAGCCGCCCGCCCAGGTGCTCACGTCGCCCGTCTGCAGGGTCAGGCCCGCCGCGTCCGCCCGCTCGAGCGCCCCGAGGATGATCTCGGCGTACCGGTCGCTCATCACGGCGACCGTGACGCGCGCGCCGACGCCGAAGCGGAGCGGGTCGCCGGTCAGGTCGGCCGCCGACGCCGGGGGCGTGTCCGTCGTGCCTGTGCTGGTCGTGCCTGTGCTGGTCGTGCCTGTGCTGGTCACAGCTGCCTCCTGTGCAGGTCAGGCACGGGAGGACGGAGGGCACCATGCCCTGCTTCCTGAGATCGCTCCCTGCGCTGGCATGACCCAGATCAGGTTCAACGGTCGGAGTTCGAGTACTCCCTCTCAGCCCGGCTCACCGGACTCCCGTGCTACGTGCCGGAGGCTAGCACGCACCGCGCGTGCCCGGAGGTCGCCGGTGGGCGGACCGGGTCGGCGGGCGGCGAGCGCGGTCCGCACATAGCCTCTCCAGCGTGACGATCCCTACTCCGCACGGACCCGGCGCGCCTACGGTGCTCGCCGGCCGGTACGAGCTCGGTGCCCGCCTCGGCCAGGGCGGGATGGCCGACGTGTACCGGGGGGTCGACCACGTCCTGGGCCGCCAGGTCGCCGTGAAGGTGCTGCGCGAGACGACCGACGACGAGTCGGACCGGGCGCGCTTCGTCATCGAGGCGCGCACGCTGGCGCGGCTGTCCCATCCCGGCCTGGTCACGGTCCTCGACGCCGGCATCGGGCTGCGGGCCGACGACGCCGGCGCGGACACCGCGCCCATGTCCGTCGACCAGCCGTTCCTGGTGATGGAGCTCGTGGACGGCCCGACGCTGGCCCAGGTGCTCGCCGACGGCGGGCTCGAGCCGGCCGAGCTGCAGTCGATCGGCACCCGGCTCGCCGAGGCCCTGGCCTACGTCCACGCCCAGGGCGTCGTCCACCGCGACGTCAAGCCGGCGAACGTGCTGCTGGACCGCGAGCGGTCCGTGAAGCTCACCGACTTCGGGATCGTCCGGCTGCTCGGCGACAACGCCCGGCACACCGGGACCAACCAGATGATCGGTACCGCGGCCTACCTCGCGCCCGAGCAGGTCACGGGTCAGCCCGTCACGCCGGCCACCGACGTCTACTCGCTCGGGCTGCTGCTGCTGGAGGCGTCCACCGGCGAGCGCGTGTACCCGGGGACCGCGCTGGAGTCGGCGCTCGCGCGCCTGCACCAGCCGCCGCGGATCCCGGACGCGCTGCCGGCGGCGTGGCGAGAGCTGCTCGGACGCATGACCGCCATCGACCCTGCGGCGCGGCCGAGCGCCGCCGAGGTGGCACAGCAGCTGTCCGCGCGGACCATCGCGCCGGCGTCGATCGCCTCGGGCGCGGTCTTCGACCCCCCGACCGCGGAGCTGCCCGCGGCGCTCGGTCGGACGCGCGAGCCGGCCGGCCGCCCGTCGCCGGCCCCTGCTCTCGCGGGCGGCACGGCGCGCCGCATCGCGATATCAGGAGCTCCCTCGCCCGACATCTCATGGTGCGGCGGCGGCGCACCGGGTGAATGTCGTGGCCCGATCGTGGGCGTGCCGGCAGACAAGGACCACTCATCGGCATCGCC
>NZ_LWGM01000288.1 GCF_001750215.1 Isoptericola variabilis
CGCGGTTGATCGGCGCCAGCGGACGGAACTCCCGCCCCTGCGGCGTCGCCCACCCCGTCGAGATGCCCTGCGCCGCCAGCCACGAGATCTCGTCGTGGTACATGCTGCCCGCCGGCACATCGGAGAAGGTGACCGGCTCAGAGGTCGTGGCGTCGGGCAGCGTGATCGCGAAGTCGGCGTCGTTGACGTCGAAGAAGACGCCTCCGACCGCCTCGACCCTGATCCGCGCCTCGGTCGTGGCGACCTGGGGCCACGTGACCGTGGCGGAGCCGGTGTTGGGCACCGACTCCGCCAGCACGTGGTCGTACGTCTGGCCGCCGTCGGTCGACAGCGTGATGCGCACGTGCTCGGCGAGCTCGGGCGTGTCGGTGCCGGCCACGTCCCACGTGAGCGTCTCGGTGCGCCCGGCCACCGCGTCCGTGGCCGTGTTCATGCTCGTCACGCGGAAGGGTCCCGCCGAGGTGTCGAGGAGCACGCGCGTGTCGGCGTACGCGGTACCGCCGGCGGACGGATCCTGGTCGCGCACGGTCACGCGGAAGCTCAGCGACGGCTGTGTGCCGCCCGCCTGCGTGCCGCCCACGTAGTCGGCGGTCGGCAGCCACTCGGCGAAGCACTCGACGACGTCGACCGGGACGTTGGTCGCCCCGCCGGTGGGCGGGGTCGGCGCGGCGGGGCATGCGCCCGTGGCGGCGTTGGTGTTGTTCGCCAGGACCTGGTCCATGTCCGGGAACACCCGGGTGGGGTTGCCGTCCGCGTGGTTCTGCCCCGGTGACCCGTACTGCAGCGTGCCGGCAGCGGTCACGGGCGCGTACCGGGACAGGACGCGGAACAGCGGCCCGCTCGCCTTGGTCTGGCTCACCAGCGGCGTGCCGGCCGCGGCGCCGGTGTCGTTCTGCTCCCAGAGGTAGACGAGCGGGTCACCGTCGGGGTCGGTCCCCTCCGCCGTGAGCGAGAACGGCGTGCGCAGGGGGATCGTGACGGTCGCAGGCGCCGTCACCGTCGGCGCGTGGTTGCCGGAGGGCTCGACGCTGTGGCCACCGTTGGCGACCGGGCCGCCCTGTGCCGTCTCGCCCGTGAAGCCCGTGACGTCGCCGGAGACCGGCACCAGCTCGACCGCTTCCAGGTCCGTCGCGGCGCGGGTGCCGGAGAAGGTGAGCTGGAAACCCGCGTCGGTGAGCCCGCCGCTGCCGCCCCACGCCGCCACGGTGACCGTGCCGCCGGTGACCGCCTCGGCCGCGGCCCGGATGCCGGCGGCGGTGTAGCTCGCTCCCCGCACGACGGGTGCGCTCGTGGCGCCGCCGTAGCGCAGGGAGAAGGCCTCGCCGTCGGTGTCGTACCCGCGCAGGGACACCGTCTGGGCCTCGTCGATCGCCTGTCGCCGCGACGTCACGTAGGCCGTGACGTCGGTGATCGTGCGCTGCGAGAAGTACGGGTCGCTGTGCGGCTGCAGGTTGTCCTGCTGGCAGATCCCCGCGTAGGCCATCACCGACGAGCCCGAGCCCGGCTCGACCGACGAGCTCTGGGTGCGGTTGCCGCCCGAGCAGCTGTACTGCGTGCCGTTGAAGGTGTGCGGGCCGCCGAACTGGTGACCGATCTCGTGCGCCACGTAGTCGACTGCCATGAAGTCGCCCTCGGGCCGCGGCAGGCCGGTGCAGCCCTGGCCCTTGCTGTTGCCGCCGACGACACCGAGGGAGGCGATGCCGCCTCCGTTGATGCCGAGCATGATGTGCCCGATGTCGTAGCTGCCGGCGCCGACGAGCTGCCCCAGCACGATCCGGGTGCGCTGAAGCAGCGGGCTCGTGCAGCCGCTCGTCAGCTGCGCGGCACTGGTGTAGCAGGGGGCGCTGCCGCAGGGGCCGCCGGGGCCGAACGCCTTCGCGTCGGTGTCGAGGTTGAGCCTGTCGGTCCCGTCGATCAGGACCATGCGGATCGCCAGGTCGTCGTTGTAGATCTGGTTCACGCGGTTCATCAGCGTGACCTTCTCGGCGAGCACGTTCTCGCTGCCGAAGTACCGCGCGTACGACTGGTCGGTGAGCAGCGCGAGGCGGTAGGTGCGCAGCCCGACCTCCGCGCCGGGCTGCGCCGGCGCGGCCTGCGCCGCGTACTCCCCGTCCTCGCGGCCGGCGTCCCCGGCGTGGTCGTGGCCCTCCTCGGCGGCCGCGTCGAGGTCCACCGGCTCGATCGGCCCGGGCTCGACGAGCCCCCGCTCGTCCGCCGGCAGGTCGACGCCGCGGTAGGACAGGTAGACGCTGTCATCGCCCGTGAACGCCGGGTCGACGTACCAGGAGGCGGACCCGGGGGTCCCGCGGACGGCGGCGTGGAAACCGGCCGGGGTCACGTCGAAGCGCAGGGTCGTGGTGGGGTCCTGCACCGCACGGCCCGCGTACGTGGCGATCTCCGGGTGGGCGGCGGCGAGGCCGGCCTCCATGATGGGCGACTCGTAGACGTGGAACTCCACCAGCTCCCCCGTGGGCGCCGGGATCGCGAGGACAGTCCCCTCGGGCGCGGCGGCCCTTCTCCCGGTCCCGGCCGCGGCGTCGGCCCGTGGGTCGAGCGGCGCGTCCTCGAGACGCGCCGCCAGCGCCCGCTCGTCGAGGGTGAACGCCTCGTACGCCCGCGGGTCGACCCGGCGCGGGCTGCCGTCCGAGCGCTGCGGGACGGAGTCGGGGCCGGGCGACCAGATGGTGTCGTCCTCCTGCGCTGGCGGCACGGAGGGTGCGGCCGGCACCACACCGGGGACCGCGCCCGTCGCCGTGTCCGCGGTCGTCGGGGCCTCGTCCGCCGCCGCAGGCAGCCCGGCGGTCAGGGTCAGCAGGAGCGCGGTCACGGTCGCGGCGGCTGCCGGCCGCCTGTGCTGGCGCGCTCGGAAGTGGGCACGTGCAGGCTTCGGCACGAAGTCGCTCCTCGAGGCGCGGTGGTGCGTCGACACGCCACCGCGCAGGTGAAGCCGGAACCGCTCCCGCGGTCCGGGCAGGTGGGTCTCCCCCTGGAAAGCGGCGCCGGCGCGGCGTCCGCGACGTCATCTCACCAGACCGGCCCGGATCCCCCGGTCAGCCACGTCGTAGTGGGGTGGATATCGGGCGCGGACGAGTCGATGCCCACCATGGGCGCGAGGGCGCCGGGAGACGGTGTTCGTCTCCCGGCGCCCTCGCGTGGTGCGGTTCGGGTGGTGGTCGGTCAGGTGGCGATCAGCGCGGCAGGTGGGCGTACCGGTACAGGAACGCCGCCATCGCGTCGCGGTTGAT
>NZ_LWGM01000029.1 GCF_001750215.1 Isoptericola variabilis
GCCGGCACGTCGCACCGCAAGGTCGCCGCGGCCGCCGGCGTCCCGCTCGGATCGATGACCTACCACTTCGCAGGCATGGACGAGCTGCTGCGCGAGGCGTTCACGCGGTTCGCCACGGCGGCGTCGGACCAGTTCGAGCGCCGCCTCGGCGCGGCGCGCACGCCGGAGGAGGCCGAGGCCGCCGTCGTCGCGCTCATCACCGGCGACGTGCTGACCACCCGGCGCGACCTGGTGCTGACCAGCGAGCTGTACACGCTCGCGGCGCGCGAGCCGGCGTTCCGCGACCTCACCAATCGCTGGATGGCCCGCTCCCGGGCCGCGCTGGAGCGGCACTTCGACCCCGTCACCGCGCGGCTGCTCGACGCGCTGATCGAGGGCCTCACCCTGCACCGCGCCCTGGACACCGAGCCGCACGACGCCGCGACCGCGGCGGAGGCGGTCGGGCGGATCACGCGGGCCTCCGGCTGAGCCTGCCGGGCGGCGCCTACGACGGCTGGCCGCCCGCCGGCCCGGAAGACTCCGAGGCCCTGCCCCGACCCTCTTCTCGAGTCGTGGGCAGGGCCTCGGTGCGTCAGCCGAGCGTCAGCCGGGGGTCAGCCCTCCGCGCGGCGTCGGGCGACGCGCATTGCCAGCAGACCCAGGCCCAGCAACAGGGCCGCCGCGCCCACGATCGCGCCGACCATGACGCCGGTCCGCGGCAGGGTGCCCAGCGGAGTCGTCACCGTGCCGGGAGCCGCCGGAGGAATCGCGACGCCATGGAGCGTGCACAGCGGCGAGCCCTCGGCGCAGACCGGCTGGGCGCCGGTCGGGGCGATCACGTTGCCGAGCGCGTGGTTGCCCTGCTCGTCGGCATCCTTGACGGTGACCGTGTAGGTCACCGTCGCCGTCGCGCCGGCCGCCAGGTCACCGGTGACGACGATGGTGTCGCCGTCCACGGCGGCGGTCAGCGGCGGCTGGGCCGTCGGGCCCGCGGTGAGCGTGGCGTCGTCGAGCACGTCGGCCATGTGGTCGGTGTAGGCGACCGGCTCGGCCGGGGCGCCCGCGCCGGCGTCGTTGGTGAACGTCAGCCTGTACATCACCTTCTGGCCTGCCTTGACCGTGGTGCCCGACTTTGGGTCGGACGTCTTGGTCACCGTCAGGTCCGAGACGTAGTTGACCGTGCAGTCGGGGCGCTGGCCGTCGGCCGGGGCGCACTCGGTGGGCGGCTCCTGGCCCGGGTCGACCAGGAAGTTGCCCAGCACGCCGTCGCCGCGCTGGCCGTCACCGCGCACGGTGGCCGTGTAGGTGACGGTGGCCTCCTGGCCGGCGGCCAGGGTGCCGGTCACGGTGATGCGCCCGTCGGTCACCTGGGAGACGCTCAGCGCCTCAGCGGAGGCCGTGGGCCCGGCGGTCAGGTCGGCGTCGTCGAGCACGCCCGCCAGCACGTCCTGGCGGTCGACGACCACGTCGGCCTCGCCGGTGTTGGCGAAGTGCAGCGTGTACGTCAGCTCACCGCCGGCGCGCACCGTGGTGCCCGAGGCCGGGTCGACCGTCTTCCAGTCGTCCAGCTCGCCGATCCGGTGCTCCGTGCTCGGCGGCGGCACCTCCCGGCAGCCGTCGTCGTCGCACTCGACCACCGGCACGTCCGGCGTCAGGACGTTCGCCGCGACGTTGTCGCCGCGCTCGCCGTCGGGCTTGACCGTCACCTGGTAGGTGACCGTGGCGGTCGTGCCGACGCCGAGCGTGCCGACCACGCGCAGCTGCGCGTCGGTGCGGGTGGCCGTGACGCCCTCGGTGTCCGAGGTCGGCTCGGCCGTGATGTCGGCGTCGTCCAGCACGCCGGACAGGTCGTCAGTCGAGTCGACCGGGCCCGGCGCCGTGCCGTCGTTGGTGAACGTCAGGGTGTAGGTGATCACGTCACCCGCCTGCACCCCGGTGCCCGTCGCCGGGTTCGAGGTCTTGCCCGGCACGACGTGCGGCAGGTTCGTCATCACCGTGGACCCGCAGTCCTGGAGGCACAGCTCGGCCGGCAGGCTGGCGGTGTTCGCCAGCACGTGGTCGCCGGCGTTGGTCACCGTGACCGTGTACGTGAACGTCGCCGACTCGCCGATGCCCAGCGGGCCGGACCACGTCAGGGTCGGCGCCGCGTACGACACCTCGCCGGCCGTGGCCTCGGCGTCGTCGTTGAACGACGCGTCGTCCAGCACGCCGGACAGATCGTCGATCGCCCGGGCCGGGTTCTCGTCCGTGTAGGCGACCTTGCCCTCGTTGGCGACCGTGACGGTGTAGGTCACGGTGTCACCCGTGCTGACGTTCCTCGCCGGGTTCGCCTCCTTGTGGATCGACAGCTGCGACACCGGGTTCTCGGTGGCGCAGTCGAGCAGGCACACGCCGTTCAGGTCCGTCAGGACGTTGCCCAGCACACCGTCCCCCTGCGGGGTGAGGGTGTGCACTCGGACCGTGTAGGTCACGGTGACGGTGGTGTCGACAGGCAGCGCCCCGGTGACCGAGAGGTTCGTCCCGGTGACCGCGGCGGTGAGCACCGGGTCCGAGACGTCCGGGCCGTCGATCAGGTCGGCGTCGTCCAGCACCTTGGACAGGTCGTCGGTCGAGCTCACGGTGCCGGCGGCCTGGCCGTCGTTGCGGAAGGACAGCGTGTAGGTGACCTCCTGGCCCGGCAGGACGGCCGTGCCCGACGCCGGGTCGACGCTCTTCCAGTACTCCAGGTTCGACGCCGGGATCTGCACCGAGTCGCACGGCAGGGCACCCGGCGCGGCCTGGTCGGTCGGCACGCAGACGCGGTTGACCAGCACGTCGTCGCCCGGCGTCTTGTCGTACGTCACCGTGTAGGTGATCACAGCCTGCTGGCCGACGGTCAGCGGGCCCGACCAGGTGATCTCACCGTCGGCGAAGGCCGCCGCACCCGCCGTGGTGGTGATGCTGCCCGTGTCGAGCGTGGCGTCGTCCAGCACGTCGGACAGGTCGTCCGTCGCCGTCGCCGGGGCCTCGGTGGTGTAGTCGCCCGGACCCTCGTTCCTCACCGTGACCGTGTACGTGACCGGCTCACCGAACTCCGGCAGGTCGGTCCGGTCGGCGGACTTGGTGATCGACAGGCGCGGCAGCTCCGCCGCGGTGGCCGCGCAGGGGACGCCCGTTTCCGGGTCGGTGCCGTCCTGCGTCGGCGGGTCGCACGCCGGGGTGTCTCCATCGCCCGCGAAGGCCACGTTACGCACCACGCCGTCCCCGTCACCGGTCAGCGTCGCCGAGTAAGTGAGCGTCACGGTGTCACCCACGGGCAGCGCGCCGGTCCACGACAGGCGCGGGGACTCGAACGCCACGTCGCCGTCACGGTTGGCCTTGGCGTCGCCGGCGTAGGTGGCGTCGTCCAGCACTCCGGTCAGGTCGTCGGTGACGACCGCGGGCTCCTCGGCGGTGAAGTCGCCGGTGCCGGTGTTCTCGGCCGTGACCGTGTAGGTCACCGTGTCGCCCGCACGCGTCTCGGCCGTGGCGTCCGAGGTCTTGGTGATGGCGAGGGCCGGCTGCGGGCACAGCGCGCTCGGGCGCACCTGGGCGTCGAAGCCCTCGGCCCCCGCACCGGACTTGATCTGGACCACGATCGTGTTCAGCCCGGTCCGCCAGTCGTCGTCGAGCGTGGTATGGGCCGCAGCAGCGGTCGTGAAGCCGGCGTACCAGTACGCCCCCGGTCGCACCGACTCGTCGGCCAGCGGCGTCTGCGGCAGGCCGGTGGTTTTGCCGGACTGGGGCTCGCCGTTGATATACACCTCCGCCACCGAGTTGTCCGCGAGGAAGTTCATCGCCAGCGCGAACGACGCGGGATCGACGGCGTCGTCGAGCTGGAACTGGAAGCGGTAGTACCAGTCACCGGCGTACACCCCCTGCTCCGGCGCCTCAGGGCTCTGCTGGGAGATCCACTCCGCGTTGTTGTAGGGGCTGTCCGCCCACAGCCCGGCAAGCTTGCCGACGTTCGCGGCGGCCCAGTCGGCGTCCGCCGGCGGGGGCGAGACAGTGGCGCCGGACGGGTACGGCCCCGCGACCTGCCAGTTCGGGTCCTTGCCGCTCTCCAGGGAGCCGCGCGTCGCCGCGTCGTACCCGGTGTTGAAGACGTTCGCGTCGGACGAGCAGTCGATCAGGGGCACCGGGTTGGCGGTGGTGGTCGCGGTGTTGTTGCCCGGGTTCGGGTCGCTCTCGTTCGCGGTGACCGTCGCGGTGTTCTCCACCACGTCCGTGGTGCCGGCGGGCACCGTGGCGGTGATCGTGTAGCTGACCGTCTCGCCCGCGAGGGTCCGCCCACCGATGCATCGCACGTCGTTGCCGGTGACGGTGCAGCCCTCACTGGTCGAGGTCACGTCCGTCAGGGGGGCGGGGACGGCGTCGTTGACGACGAAGCCGCTGGAGTTGCCCGGACCGTTGTTGGTCACCGTCAGGGTGTAGGTCACCGTCTCGCCCGCGACGACGGTCTCCGGGCCGCTCTTGACGACCGACAGGTCGGTCGGCTGGCCGGGCGAGCTGGTGCCGTCGTTGTTGGCGTTCGGCGGCCCGGGGTTGGCCGAGACCAGCGTGAACGTCGGAGTCGCGCCGGCCGGGTTGGCGACCGCGATCTGGTAGATCGTGCCCGAGACGTTGTACGAGAACCCCAGGTTGCCGTTGCCGAACGTCCATGCGGCACCGCCCTGGTCGGCAGTGTCGGTCGGGAACGGCGTGGTGAAGCGGACCGTCGCGCCCGTGGCCGGGTTGGTGCGGCTGATGAAGCCGCCGCCCATGGTCCACAAGAACCCGTCCTTGAAAGCCATGTCGTTGCCGACGGCGAGCTCGCCGGTGATCGGCGTGTTGCGCACGACCGCGCCGGTGGCGACGTTGATGACCTGGAGGCTGACCGTGCCGTTCACGTTCGCGTAGGTGTAGAGGTACCCACCGGGCCCGAACGCCGCAGAGACCGACCCCGTGTAGGTAGCGGTCCCGACGCGCGTGAGCACACCCTCCTGGCCGATACGGACCAGCGAGGCCGACGGGAACGCAGGGTCCGTGCTGCTACCCACGAGGGCGTAGATGTAGTTGTCGGCGGTGTTGTACGCGATCGCGTTGTACGAGAGGGTCGAGGCCGGCCCCTCGGGCGAGAACGACACGTTGCCCGCCGAGTCGGCGATCGCCGTGTAGAGACCTGTCGGGTTCCCCTGGGCGATGTACACGTACGGATCGGCGGGATCGAACGCGTCGCCCGGAGCAGCCGCAGCGGGTACCGCTGCCAGGACGCCCACGCTCGTCAGACCGCTGGCCAGCAGGCCCACGCTGAGGAGTCCCGCGACCAGGCCACGAGCCCGGTGCCTCGCGGCCGACGACGTCCGAGGGACGCGTCCCCCGGTTCGCGCGCCTCCGGCGCGCCCTACTGAACGACTGAACCTCACCGTGTCCCCCCACGATCATTGCTGGCACGCGCACGTCTGCCCAGGTCAGGGCATACGTGGCTCCAGGCGATCAAAGCGCGCCGGCGCCGCCGTGGGCAGATGCCTCAGGCGAATATCACCAAGCTCCTCACCCAGGTCTGGGCGCAATTTCACCCGCTCGGGATGCCGGAACCGCGCTCAGCTCACGCCGGCCGGCAGGTCCGGCGCGTCGTCCGCCGCCGCGTCCGGTGCCCCGGCATGCGCCCCCGGCCGCCGGTCCCGCACGAGCGCCGCCGCCCCCGCACCCGCGGCGAGGAACACCACGCCGAGCGCCACCCACCCCACGGTGCCGTGCGCGATCGCCGTCGCCGTGACCAGCGGCGGCGCCACCATCGACGCGACGGCGTAGCCGGTCTGGCTCAGGCCCTGGTACGCGCCGGCGCTGCGCGGGTCGGCCAGCTCGAAGGCCATCCCCCACCCGCCGGCCTCGCCGAGGATCTCGCCCAGCGAGTGGGCCAGCGCCGCGACGACCAGCAGCACGCAGGCGGTGACCACGTCGCCGTAGCCGGCCAGCGCGTACGCCAGGCAGGCGCCGGCGAGCAGCCACGACGCGCGGCGCACCGTCAGCCCGGCGCGGCGCACGTCGTCGGTGCCACGCGAGGCGCGTACCTGCAGCAGCGCCACGACCACGGTGTTGAGCACGAGCAGCACGGACACCATGACCGTCGGGGCGTCGGTGGTGGCGATCCACAGCGGCACGCCCACCGTCTGCAGGCCGAAGTGCATGGCGAGCACCGAGTTGAGCGCCACGCTCGCGACGTAGGTGCGGTCGCGCAGCGGCGACGGCCCGCGCGAGGGCGCGGCGCCGTCGTCGGACCGGTGCTCCAGCATCCGCGCCGCCACCCCGGGCACGCGGCCGAGCCGCGCCAGCGGCAGCACCGCGGCCAGCAGCAGGACGGCGACGGCGAGCATCGCCGCCTGGTACGCCGCGGCGGTGTCCGCGAGCAGGGCGGCACCGGCCGCCACGGTGCCGAGGCCGATGCAGACGTTGGTGACCACGCGCAGGCGGGCCCGCACCGCCACGCGGTCGGGGCCCACGTACCAGCGGGCCAGCATGGCCTGCTTCGCCGACCCGCTCGCCGAGCGCATGCCCACCGCGAGGCACGCGACGACGACGAACGCGGCCGCGGAGTGGGCGGCGGTGTAGGCGAGCATCGCCAGCCCGTTGAGCGCCGTGGCCACCCACTGCACGCGGTGCGCGCCGACGCGGTCGGCCAGGCGGCCGGCGCCGTACGCCGCGAGCACCCCCGCGCCGCCCGCGATGCCGAGCCCCAGGCCCACCGTCGTCGGCGCCAGCCCCACCACGCGCGTGAAGTACAGCGTGCTCACCGTGTAGAAGACGCCGCTGGACAGGGCGAACGCCATGGTGCTCAGGGTGAGGGAGCGCGCCACGCGCTCGTGGGGCCAGAAGGTCTCGATCACGGGCCCATCGGACCCGGCCCCGGCGGTGTCGGTGAACTCCTGTAGCGTCCGCCTTCATGGACACGCCCACCCGCCCGCAGCACGGCGGCCTGGTCGAGTACGAGCTGGCGGGGATGGACGTTGCGGACGTGCGCTTCGCCGTCTCCCCGCTCACCGAGCTGACGCTCTCGCTGCGCACCTTCCGCGAGCCCGGCCGCTATCCCGTGCACCTGCCGTGGCTGCGCCGCACCGAGCAGGCGCGCGCCGGCCTGGACGTCGCGCTGCTGACCGCGCTGACCAACGAGGCGCAGTGGACCCCGGACTACCTCACCCCGCGCCCGCACAGCCCGCTCACCCGGCTCGACGACGAGCTCGAGGCCGCCGCCCGGGTGCCGCTGGACCGGCTGCGGGACGACCTGCGCGCCGTCCACCCCGACGGGCTGCCGGCGCCGCTGCGCGGCGACCTCGCCGTCGTGCGCGACCGGGTCGTCGCGGCGTTGCACGCCTACTGGGACGCGTGCTTCGCGCCCTGGTGGCCGCGGATGCGCACGGTGCTGCAGGCCGACGTCGTGCACCGCGGCCAGGTGGCCTCCGCCTACGGGCTCGGCGCGATGTTCACCGGGCTGAGCGAGCGCATCCGGCTGGAGGACGGCGTGGTGCGCGTGCGGCTCGGCAGCCCGGCGCGCTTCCGCCGGCCCACCACCGGCGAGGGGCTCACCCTCGTGCCGACCCTCTTCACGCGGGCCGCGAGCGCCCCCATCTCCCCCGCCGAGCCGCCGACGATCTGGTACGGCGCGCGGGGCGCCGGGACGCTGTGGCAGGCGGAGCCGGTGCGGGCGCCGGGCGTGCTCACCGACCTGCTCGGCGGCACCCGGGCCGGGCTGCTGTCCACGCTGGCCGAGCCGGCGTCGTCCACGGAGCTCGCCGGGCGGCTGGGCGTCACGGTGTCGGCGGTGAACCAGCACCTGCGCGCGATGCGCGCCGCGGGCCTGCTGAGCAGCGCGCGGCACGGGCGGTCGGTGCTCTACCTGCGCTCGGAGCTGGGCGACGCGCTGCTCGGCGCGGCCGAGTGAGCCGGGACGAGCCCGGGGCTACCGCGTGGTGAGCCCCGGGCGCCGGGCGAGCCTCGCCCACCGGCGCTAGCGTCGCTGCTACCAGCACCGACGCCTCACGGAGCAGCCTCGATGACGAACCTCGACCTTCTCGCCGACGCGCACCTGACCGCCGCCCGGGCCGCGGAGAACGGCCGCAGCACCGAGATCGTGCTGCACGACGGCACCCTGCGCCAGACCGTCATCGCGCTCAAGGCGGGCGTCGAGCTCGGCGAGCACAACTCCCCGCCCGCGGCGTCGGTCCACGTGCTGCGCGGGCGCATGCTCGTGACCGGGATGGACGACGACGAGGAGCTGGGCGCCGGGGAGCTGCGCGTGCTGGCCCACCACCGGCACACCGTGCGCGCGCTCGAGGACGCGGCGTTCCTGCTGACGACGGTGACGAGCATCGACGAGGAGTCGCACCGCTAGCTCCTCCTGCCCTCCCGCCCCCTCCAGCCCTCGGCGTTCCGGGTCCCTGGCGGTCCGAGACAGGCCCCGCTTCCTCGGACCGCCAGGGACCCGGAACGCGAGGAGACGGGGGCGCTAGGGTGCGGGTCATGGCCCTGGAGCGCGCCGAGGCGCAGCGGCTGCGAGACATCACGGTGATCCGCCGCGTGCGGGACCGGATCGACCGCGAGTACGCCCAGCCGCTCAACCTCGAGGAGCTCGCCCGGGGCGCGCACCTGTCGGCCGGGCACCTGAGCCGCGAGTTCCGCCGCGTCTACGGAGAGTCCCCGTACGCCTACCTCATGACCCGGCGCATCGAGCGCGCCATGACCCTGCTGCGCCGCGGGGACCTCAGCGTCACCGACGTCTGCTTCGAGGTGGGCTTCTCCTCGCTCGGCACGTTCAGCACCCGGTTCAGCGAGCTGGTCGGCGTGCCGCCGAGCGTCTACCGCCGCGACCACTCCCAGGCCGCCGTCGGCATCCCGCCGTGCCTGGCCCGGCAGGTCACCAGACCGGTCAGGAATCGAGAAGCACGGCCGTCCTGACCGGTCCTAGCGTGCCGGTCATGGACATCAGCATCCACTACGCGTTCCTGCCCCACACCGACGCCGAGGCAGCCCTCGGCTTCTACCGCGACGCCCTCGGCTTCGAGGTCCGCCAGGACGTCGGCTACGCGGACATGCGCTGGATCACCGTCGGGCCGCCCGGCCAGCCGACGTCGATCGTGCTGCACCCGCCGGCCGTCGACCCGGGGATCACCGAGGACGAGCGCCGCACGATCCTCGACCTCGTCACCAAGGGCGCCTACGGCGCGATCACGCTGGCCACCGATGACCTCGACGGCCTGTTCGAGCGGCTCGAGGCCGCGGGCGTGGACGTGATCCAGGAGCCGATGGACCAGGACTACGGCGTCCGCGACTGCGCCTTCCGCGACCCGGCCGGCAACCTCGTCCGCGTCAACCAGCGCGCCTGACCGAGCCGCCCCACGGGCGGCACGGTCGGCACGGGCGGCACGGTCGGCGCGGGCAGCGGGGGGACGACGACGGCGCCCGCCCCTGCGGCAGGGGCGGGCGCCGTCGTGGTCGGGAGCGGATCAGCAGTGGGTCGCCGTGTAGGAGCTGATGGTGGTGCCGGCCGCCATGAACTCCTCGCTCATGAGCGACTGCGCGGCGTCCGACGCCTTGGTGATGGCGTCCTCGGCGGTCGGGTCGTCGAGCACCGACTGCACCGTGTCCGTGTACTCGCGGAACGAGGTGGCCACCGTGTCCCAGTCGTCGGCGATGTCGGCCGGCGGCTCGACGGACTCGAACTCGGCGGTGAGGTCCTCGAACGCGGCGATGGCGGCGGCCGGGTCGCTCGTGTCGATGCTCGCCATGTCCTGGAGCGTCTGCGAGGCGGCGCACACGTCGCTCGACGCGCCCTCCGCCGGCTCCTCGGCCGGGGTCTCCTCCGCCGCCGACTCCTCCTCGGTCGGGGTCGCGTCGGCCGAGGCGGTGGTCTCCTCGGCGGCCGCGTCGGCGCTCTCGTCGCCGGAGCCGCTGCAGGCGGTGAGGCTCAGGGCCAGGACGGCGGTCGCGGCCAGGGCGGTCGTCGTGCGGGTCAGTCGCATGCGCATGGCAACGATCGTCCCCTACCCCGGGGCCCGTCGCGAGCCTGCGCCGCGCCGGCGGGGACTTCTCCCCATGTGGCCGCGGCAACCTTCACCGGAGCGACGCGCCAGGTCAGCGGTGGTCGTCCCGGGCGCCCGCTCACGTTGCGGGTGGTCGGGCCCACCGCGACCGTGAAGGTGCCGACGTCGGACGACGACCCAAGGAGACGGCCATGACTGACGAGAACCGGACGGGCGCCAGCACCCCTCGCCAGCAGCGTGACGAGGTGGTGGCCGCGCAGAAGGAACGGTTCGGCGGGATGAAGCTCGGCTCCGCGTTCTTCGGCTGGCTCACCGCCACCGGGCTCGCGGTGCTGCTCACGGCGCTGCTGTCGGCCGTCGGGGCCGGCGTCGGCGTGGCGAACAACGCCGACCCGGCCGAGCTCGCCGACCAGGCGACCCAGGACGCCGGCACCGTCGGCCTCGTCGGCGGGATCGTGCTGGCGGTGATCCTTTTCGTCGCCTACTTCGCCGGGGGCTACGTCGCCGGGCGCATGGCCCGCTTCGACGGTGCCAAGCAGGGCGTCGCGGTGTGGCTGTGGGCGGTCGTGATCGCCGTGGTCCTGGCGGTCGTGGGGGTCGTGGCGGGCACCCAGTTCAACGTGCTGTCGCAGCTCAACGGCTTCCCGCGCATCCCCGTCGACGAGGGCACGCTGACCACCGGCGGGATCATCGCCCTCGTGGTCACCGCCGTCATCACCCTGGTCGGGGCGGTCCTCGGCGGCCTCGCCGGCATGCGCTACCACCGCCGGGTCGACCAGGCGGGCGTCGACCGCCGCGCCGGCATCGCCTGAGCCCACCCGCCGTCGGGCGCCGCGAGCCGGCCCGGGCGACGGACAGCACCGAGGCCCTGCCCCCCGACGGGGCAGGGCCTCGGTCGTGCCGGCCCGGCGTTCGTGCCGGCTGGCGGGCGCCGGGGGTCAGACCGTCTCCGGGCGCTTCTCCCGGGCGAACCGCGCCGGCAGCTCCGGGCCGTCCCACACCTGGACCGCCCGCCAGATCGACGCCGCGATCGGCACCGCCAGCACCGCACCCGTCAGGCCGGCGAGCACCGTGCCGGCGGTCAGCGCGACGAGGATGACCAGCGGGTGCAGGCGCAGCGTCCGCCCCATGACGATCGGCTGCAGGAAGTCGCCCTCCACCTGGTTCACCACGACGACGATGGCCGCCACGATGAGCGCCTCGACCGGCCCGACGGCGACGAGGGCGACCAGCGAGGCGAGGATGCCGGCGAGGGTCGCGCCGACCAGCGGGATGAAGGCGAGCAGGAAGACGATCACGGACAGCGGGATCGCCAGCGGGACGCCGACGATCGCCAGGCCGATGCCGATGGCGACGGCGTCGACCGCCGCGATGATCGCCGTGCCGCGCACGTACCCGCCGAGCGTGCGGACCGTGGTGTCGCCGATGCGCTTGCCGCGCTCGTAGCGGTGGCCCTCGAACGGGCGCAGCAGGAACTCCCACATCTTCGGGCCGTCCTTGAGGAAGAAGAACAGCACGACGATCATGATGAAGAACCCGGCGACGAAGTCCGCGGTCTGCGACACGCCGGCGATGGCGCCCGAGCCCACGGCGGAGGACTGCAGCAGCCCGGCGGCGGACTCCTGCACCGACTGGATCTGCTCCTCGGTGATCTCGAACGGCAGCCCCTGCACGTACCGCTGGAGCTCGTCGAACCCCTCCAGGGCCTGGGTCTGCAGCTCGTCCCACTGGCTCACCACGGCGCGCACGACCAGCCAGACGATCGCCGCCAGCACCGCGACGAGCGCGAGCAGCGCGATCCACGTCGCCACGAGCGAGGGCAGGCCCCGGCGGCGCAGCAACGACACGAGCGGCGAGATCGCCGCCGCCAGCACCAGCGCGATGAGCACGGGGATGACGACGAGCGTCAGCCGCGTCACCACGAGCACGAGCACCGCGACCAGCGCGAGCAGCGCCAGCACCTGCAGGGAGCGCGTGCCGACACGGCCGAAGCCGTCCGACCACAGCCCCGAGGCTCCCCGCCGGGCCGCCGGCGCGCCCTCGGCGCGGCCGACCTCCGCCCGGCCCACGTCCCCGACCCGCGTGACATCCACGGCCGGCGCGCGCTCCTCGACCCGCGTGCCCTCCTCGACTCGCGTGGCATCGGCCGGCGCGGTCGGAGTGTCTTCTGACCTTCGCCTCGACGGTCCCATCACTGTGCTCCCTACGCTCTGGGTTTGCCCCGACCGTACGGTGCGCCGTCGCAGCCCGCGCGGCGCGGCGTCCGCCCGTGGGTGGACGCCCCCGCGTGATCGTTTCGGCCAGGGCCTGACGACGCCGCGGCCCGCCGCGCGGTCGGATGGGCGCCATGACCTCCACCGCGCCCGGCCGCGTCGAGCCCGCTCCCACGCCGCAGGACGCCCCGCCGCGCACCCGGCCACGTGGCACCGTCGCACCCGGTCGGCCAGCACCGGCCGTCCTGGCCGCGGCCGCCGGTGCGGGGCTCGCGGTCGGCGCCCTGACGTCGTTCGGGCAGACCGTGCTCGGCGGGACGGCGCTCGGCGGCCTGGTCAACGCCGTCAGCCCGTGGCTGGTGGCGCCGTTCCTGGTGGGCGCCCTGGCGCGCCGGGGATGGGTCGCGGCGCTCGCGGGCGTGCTCGCGTGCGTCGGCGAGGTGGCCGGGTACTACGCGACGGCGGAGCTGCGCGGCTTCCCAGCCGGCGCCGGCGCGGTCATCCTGTGGGCCGGGGCCGGCCTGGTCGGCGGCCCGCTGCTCGGCTGGGCGGGGCGGCAGTGGCGGGTGGGCACGGGCCCTCTGCGCGGGCTGGGCGCCGGGCTGCTCGTGGGCTGCTGGCTGGCGGAGGCCCTGGTCACCTACCTCCTGGTCCTGCGCTACGTCGACGACGCCGCGGTGTTCGCGGGCGTCGCCGCCGTGCTGGTGGTCGTGCTCGGCCGCACGGGACGGCAGACCCGCGCGGTGCTCGCGTGGTCGGCGGCCGCCACCCTCGCCGGCGCGGCCGGCTTCGTGACGCTGCACTCCGTCGTCGGCGGCGGCCTCGCCGTCGGCGCCTAGGGGCGAGGCGGTCCCGGGGTCGCCAGTCCGGCGGCCAGTGGCCAGACTGGCGCCCATGTGCGGCAGGTACGCCAACGCCCGGCGCGACCAGGACATCGCCGACCAGTTCCGCGTGGCCGAGCTGGTGGGCCAGGAGCTGGAGCCGTCGTGGAACGTGGCCCCCACCCAGGACGTGCGCGCGGTGCTGGAGCGCGAGGAGTCCGGCCACGTGGCGCGGCAGCTGCGCACGCTGCACTGGGGCCTGGTGCCGTCGTGGGCCAAGGACACGAAGATCGGCGCGCGGATGATCAACGCCCGGGTCGAGACCATCACCGAGAAGCCGGCGTTTCGCAGGGCCGCCGCGCGGCGCCGGCTCATCGTGCCGATGGACGGCTACTACGAGTGGCAGGCACCGGAGTCCGGCAAGGGCCGCAAGCAGCCGTACTACCTGACCGACCCCGACGGCGCCCCGCTGGCCGCTGCCGGGCTGTACGAGCTGTGGCGCGACCCGGCCAAGGCGGACGACGCCCCCGACCGGTGGCTGTGGTCGTTCACCGTGATCACCACCGACGCCACCGACACCCTCGGCCACATCCACGACCGCTCGCCGCTGCTGCTGCCGGAGGAGCTGTGGGACGCGTGGCTCGACCCGGGCCTGACGGACACCGAGCAGGTCGACGCCCTGCTCGCCCGGGTGCCGGAGCCGCACCTGACGCCGGTCAAGGTCGCCACCGCCGTCGGGAACGTGCGCAACGACGGCCCCGACCTCGTGCGCCCCGTCGACTGACGGCGCGGGTCAGCAGCCGGGCCGCCGCCTCACCAGGTGAACCGGGCCCAGACGACCTTGCCGCCGCCGGCTCGCGGCCGCCATCCCCAGGTGCCGGAGACGGCGTCGATGATGTGCAGGCCGTGACCGCCGGGGAGCCCCGCGCGGCCCGACTGCGGCCGGGGGGCCGCACCGCTGGAGTCGTGGACCTCGAGGCGGAGGTCGCCGCCCTCCCCGCGGACCGTCACCACGACGGTGCGCGTGCCGGACGCGTGCCGGATGGCGTTGGTGACCAGCTCGCTCGTGGCCAGCACCACGGACGACACCGTGCGCGACGGGGCTCCGGCGGCGCGGGCCTGGGCCGTGACCCAGCGGCGGGCGGCGGCGATGGACTCCGGCGTGGCGGGCAGCGAGCGCGTCGCGTCGACCGGTTCCCTGCCTGGCACGCCGGAGACGGTAGCGCCTCGGCGGCCCGTCGGCCTCCCGGACGGCGAGGGCCGGCCGGCCGCGGGGGTCACGCGGCCCGTCCCGGGTCGCGGTCCACGACCTCCGGCACCTGGCCCGGCCCGGCCTCGACGGGCCGCGGCCGGTCCTGCGGGTGCAGCCGGATCGCGACGAGCGCGACGTCGTCGCTGGGACGCTCGGGCAGCAGCCGGGCCAGGAGCTCGTCGCACACGTCGTCCAGGCTCAGCCCGCCGAGCTCGTCCAGCGTGGTGCGCAGGCGCTCGATGCCGTCGCGCAGCGACTCGTCGCGGCGCTCCACCAGCCCGTCGGTGTAGAAGACCACGGTGGCGCCGCGCTCGAGCACCACCTCGGCCTCCGTGCGATCGGCGTCCGGGACGACGCCCAGCAGGGGGTTGGGCCGGCCGGCCGTCAGCGACGTCACGGTGCCGTCGGCCGCCACGAGCATGGGCGGCGGGTGGCCCGCGCTCGACCAGCGCACGTGCGTGCGGCCGCTCGCCTCCTCCTGCGGGCTCTGCTCGATGCGGGCGACGACGGCGGTGGCGACGGCGTCGGACTGCAGCGTGCGCAGCGCCCGGTCGACCCGCTCCAGCACCTCGGCCGGGCCGGCGCCGGTGGTCACGGCGATGCTGCGCAGCGCGGAGCGCAGGTGGCTCATGGTCACGGCGGCGGCGAGGTCGTGGCCGACAACGTCGCCGATGACCACCACGGTGCCGCCGTCGGGCTGCATGAACGCGTCGTACCAGTCGCCGCCCACCTGCGTGGCGTGCGCGGCCGGGTGGTAGCGCACGGCGATCTGCACGTGGTCGGGCTGGACCGGCGGCGTCAGCAGCGAGCGCTGGAAGCTCTCGGCGACGTGCCGCTGGTCGCGGTACAGGTGCGCGTTGTCGAGCGCGAGCGCCGCCCGGCCGGCGATGTCCTCGGCGGTGACCAGCTCCTCGGCGGTCATCGGCTCGCGGCCGGCGCCGCGGAACAGGCTCAGTGCGCCCACGGTGCGGCCGCGCGCCCGCAGGGGCAGCGCCACGGCGGACGCCGGGGCGAGCCGCGCGATGAGGTCGCGCGCCTCCCCGGGGTGCAGCACCGCCTGGACGGACGGCGTGGCCGGGGCGTCGATCACGACGGCGTGGCGCGCGGCGAGGGCGCGCCGCAGGTACGAGCGGTCCTTGAGGTGCGACAGGCGGACCTGCGCGTACCGATCGACGAGCGGGCGAAGGTCCGCGTCGACGTGCCACGACCCGGCGTCGCGCACGCGCCGCCCCGAGTCGTCGGCCCGCCACGACGCCGTCCCGGGCGCGCGCCGGCTCCCCGCCGTGCCGTCGTCGTCCTCCACCAGGCTGACCACGCACCAGTCCGCCAGCGCGGGCACCATGAGCTGGGCGAGCCGGCTGACGAGCCGCTCGACGTCCAGGGTCTCGATCAGCTCGGCGCTCACGCGTGCCGCCAGCTGCGCCTGCGCGGCCGCCCGGGCCAGCTGGTCGACGGCCTCCTTGCGCGCGGTGATCTCCAGGAAGTACACCGACAGACCGTCCGGGCTGGGCCAGGCGCGCACCTCGTACCAGCGGTCGAGCGGCGCCGGGTAGTACGCCTCGAACCGCACCGGCTCGCCCGTGTCCATCGCGTGGCGGTAGTACCGCTCGAAGTCCGAGCCGGGCGCGGCGGGGAACAGGTCCCAGATCCCCCCGCCGAGCAGGTTCTCGCGCCGGTTGGACAGGACGCGCTCGGCCTCGGCGTTGACGTAGGTGAACCGCCACGACCGGTCGAGGAAGAAGAACGCCGACGGCATGACCTCGAGCACGCGCTCGACCCGCGCCTCGCCGTCCTGCGTGGCGGTGGTGTCGTACGCCGCCCCGATGATCCGGCTGGCGGTGCCGTCGGGCCCGGCGATGGCGTGGCCGCGGGCGGCGACCCAGCGGGACATGCCGTCGGGCAGGTGGATCCGGAACTCGGCGGAGTACTCCCCGCACGTGTCGCGGGCGTGCTGCAGCGCGGCCGTGACCCGGGGCAGGTCGTCCGGGTGCAGCCGGCGGTTGAAGCTGTCGATGGTGTTGTCGAAGCTCTCGTCGTCGTACCCGAACATCTCGAGCAGCCGCCGGTCCCAGTGGAGCGCGCCGGTGCGCAGGTCCCACTCGAACGTCCCGATCCGCGCCGCCTGCAGCGCGACCTGGGTCGACAGGGCGCCCACGTCCCGGGGCACGCGCACCGACAGGTGCGCGCCGTCCTCCACCATCAGTCCTCCTCGAGGTGACGGGCCCGGCCCGTCTCGTCGCACATCATGCACGCTTCAACCATTGCGGTCGTGCGGGGCGGCCCGTGGAGCGTGCTGCCCGGCCCGCGACCGGGGAGGCGGCGGACGGTGACCGGATGCGGTGCGGCCGAACTCGTGGGATCGTCCAATCACCGTGCCACACCGGCGACGAAATGGTCCCACCGTTCTGGCGCCAGGCACCCCTCCGACCGTCATGAGAACGATCACGCCGTGACACCGACACCGCAGACAGGTCCGCTGGAGACCTCGGACACCGACGCCGGCCTGCCGCGCAGCCGGCCGCCCGAGCGCTACCGGTACGTCCAGAGTTGGCGCCTGGACTCCTTCAGCGAGCTCACGCGCCTCCGTGCCGGGCTCGCGCCGATCCTGCGCCCGGACGACGGCGTCGGCGCCGGTCTCGCGCAGACGCCGGAGAAGGTGGTCCTGGTGGCCTCCGAGCTCGCCACCAACGCGCTCGAGCACGGCCTGCCGCCGACCATCGTCACGCTCTCGACCGACGACGACTCGTGGCTCCTCGACGTCGCCGACCACGACCGGGGCTCCGTGCCCGTCTACGCCGGCGAGCGCGTGCCGGGCGCCGGCGGGCTCGGCCTACACCTGGCGCGCACCCTGGCCCTCGACGTCGGGTGGTACGTCACGGAGACCCACAAGCACATCTGGGTCACGTTCCCTTCCAACTGAGCCCGGCGCCCACCCGGTGCCGCGGCGCCGGCCGCGCTGCGGCACGGGCTCAGGCCGCGGGGTCGTCGACCTCGAACAGCGGGTACAGGCCGGCGAGCTCCAGCGGTTCCTGCACCGCCTCGGTCACGCCCGTCAGCCGCACCGTCTCGGCCGCGGAAGCGGCGCGCGCCAGGAGCCGCAGCCCGGCCGAGTCCAGGAACGTCACGCGCTCGACGTCGATCACCAGCTTCTCGGGCGACGCCGCCAGGTGCCGGCGCGCCTCGTCCTCGACCCGCACGAGCACCGCCCAGTCGATCTCGCCCCACATCGACCACGTGGCGTCGCCGAAGTCGATCCCGCCGACGGCGGGCGTGCCGTCATCAGGTGGTGCGGTGCGCATCGACTTCCTCAGCGGTCGGGGAGACGTGCCTCCGTGCTGCGGCACCGAGGCCGTTCGGGAACAGGTGAACGTCGGTGCGAGAGTAACAGCGTTCGTCCGGGCGGTCGTGGAGACGGCCGTCCGGGCTACCGTGCGGCGGTGCGGATCTTCGGCCGGGCGAGGGAGGGCTCGTGAGGCGGCTCGTCGGCTGGTGGGACGACCGCCAGGTCCCCCTGTACCTGGCCGCCGTCGGCGTCGGCGCGCTCGCCGGGCTGGGCGTGCCCCAGGCCGCGCCGACGCTCGCGCGCGCCGTCACCCCGGTGCTGGCGCTGCTGCTTCTCGCCACGTTCCTCGGGGTCCCGCTCGTCCAGGTGGGGCGGGCGTCCCGCGACGTCCGCTTCCTCGTGACGGTGCTGACCGCCAACTTCGTCGCGGTACCGGTGCTCGTGCTGGGGCTCTCCCGGGTCGTCGCCGACGACCCGGGCCTGCTGCTCGGCGTGCTGCTGGTGCTGCTCACCCCGTGCATCGACTACGTCGTCGTGTTCACCGGGCTCGCGGGCGGGTCGCGCGCCCGGCTCCTCGCGGCCGCGCCGCTGCTGATGGTGGCGCAGCTGCTCCTGCTGCCGGTCTACCTGTGGCTGTTCGCCGGCGCCGGCGTGGTGGCGGTGGTGGAGCCGGGCCCGTTCCTCGAGGCGTTCGGCCTGCTCGTCGCGCTCCCGCTGGCCGTCGCCGCGGCCGTGCAGGCGCTGGCGCGCCGGCACCGGGCCGGCCGCGCGGTCGTGGACGGGGCGGCGGGAGCGATGGTGCCGCTGATGGCGGCCACGCTCACCGTCGTCGTCGGCTCCCAGGTCGCGGCGGTCGGTGCGCGGGTCGCCGACCTCGCGCGCGTCGTGCCCGTCTACGTCGCGTTCGTCGTGCTCGCGGCCGCGCTCGGGGCGCTCGCCGGGCGCGCGGCACGGCTCGACGTGCCCGCCCGGCGGGCCGTCCTGTTCTCCGCCGCGACCCGGAACTCGCTGGTGGTCCTGCCGCTCGCCCTTGCCGTGCCGGACGCGCTGGACCTCGCGCCGCTGGCGGTGGTGACCCAGACACTCGTCGAGCTCGTCGCGATGGTCGTGCTGGTGCGCGTGGTCCCGGTGGTCGTGCGCGACGGCGCGGTCGGCCGTGCCCGGTGACCGGCGATGCTTCGGTACAGGGTTCTCTGAATACACGGATCCGTGTACCGTCGGCGTCATGACGACGACGCCCGTCGAGCCGCCGGCGACTCCCCCCACGGTGACCCTCACGCACACCGCGGCGCTGGCCCGGCTGGGCCACGCGCTGTCCGACGCGACCCGCGCGCGCATCCTCCTGGCGCTCCGGGAGGCGCCGGCCTACCCGTCGGACCTCGCCGACGCGCTCGGCGTCTCCCGGCAGGTGATGTCCAACCAGCTCGCGTGCCTGCGCGGCTGCGGGCTCGTCGAGGGCGTCCGCGACGGCCGGCGCACGTGGTACCGGCTCACCGACCAGCACCTGGCGGCAGCGCTCGGCGACCTGCTGCGGCTGGTGGTGGCCGTCGACCCCGCCTGCTGCGGCCCGGACTGCACCTGCGCATGACCGCCGCCGCGAGCCCCCTGTCCCCCGGCCGGCGCCGCACGCTGCAGCGGCGGGTGCGCGCCGTCGTCGCCGCGACCATCGCCTACAACCTCGTCGAGGCCGCGGTCGCCCTCACCGCGGGGCGGGCCGCGTCCTCCAGCGCCCTCGTCGGCTTCGGGCTCGACTCGGTCGTCGAGGTGCTCTCCGCGGCGGCGGTCGCCTGGCAGTTCGCCGGCCGGGACCCCGAGGCGCGCGAGCGGGCGGCGATGCGGCTGATCGCCGTCGCGTTCCTCGCGCTGGCCGCGTTCGTGACCGTCGAGGCCGCCCGCGCCCTGCTGGGGGCCGCCGAGCCCGACCGCTCGACCGTCGGCATCGTGCTCGCCGCGGTCAGCCTCGTCGTCATGCCCGGGCTGTCGTGGTTCGAGCGCCGCACCGGCCGCGAGCTCGGCTCGGCGTCCGCCGTGGCCGACTCCCGGCAGACCCTGCTGTGCGCGTGGCTGTCCGCCGTGCTGCTGGCGGGCCTGGTTCTGAACGCCGCGCTCGGCTGGTGGTGGGCCGACCCGGTGGCCGCGCTGGTCATCGCCGCCTGGGCGGCGAAGGAGGGCGTCGAGGCCTGGGGCGGGGACGCGTGCGGCACGCCGCTGGCGGAGATCGTCGCGGGCGGCGCCGAGCGGCGCCCCGGGCACGGCCACGGCGCCGCGCGCTGAGGCGTCAGACGCTCAGGCCCTGCGCGGCCAACCACGCCGCGTCCGGCGCGACCTGCTGCACCAGCTCGACGACCAGCCCGTCGGGCCCGGCCACCTGGAACCTGCGCTGCCCCCACGGCTCCGTGACCAGGGGCTTCAGCACCTCGGCGCCGCTCGCCGTCATCTGCGCGTGCGCCGCGTCGACGTCGGCCACCAGCAGGGCCACCATGGCTCCCCGCACGCGGTCGGTCGCCTCGGGCCACGTCTCGTGGTCCGGGCGGACGAAGTCCACCCGCAGCTCCTCGCGCTGCGGGTGCTGCGTGCTGACGTACCAGCCCAGGTCGACCAGCACGGTGAAGCCCAGGCGGTCGGCGAACCAGGCTCCCGCGGCGCTCGGGTCGCTCGCCGCGAACGCCGTCCCGATCTGCAGCACCTGCACGGTGGTCCCCCTCCGTCGACGATGTCGGTCGGGTGGAGCCTGGCAGCACAGACCCGGGTGGCGCCAGGGGTCTGCCGTGCTCAGCCCTCCGGCGGGTACCAGACCCGCGTGCCGTCCACGCGGGCGAACGAGGTGAGCGTGTGCGGCTTCGCCGCCGTCGGGGACATGATGTCGAGCACCTCGACGCCGCGGGCCAGCAGCGCGTCGCCGATCAGGGAGCGATGGCAGCGCCACGGCACCGCCTCGGCGCACATCACGGTCAGCCGCTCGCCCCGCGCCCGCTGCGCGAGCGCGTCGACGGCCGCGGCGAACTCCGGCGTCTGCATGTGGTCGGCGTAGCCGCGGAACGACGCGTTGCGCCACGCGCCGTTGACGCTGTCCGCGCGCGAGCGGCGCAGCCCGCCCAGCGCCGGCGCCCGCTCGTAGCCCAGGCCGTGCTCCTGCAGCGCCGGGCCGAGCACGTCCTGCGAGAACTGTGGGTTGCGCCGCGAGCGCGGCACGGTGCGCACGTCGACCACCCCCTGCACGCCGTGCGCCCGCAGCAGCGCGACGAGCTCGTCCAGGGAGCGCGTGGAGTGGCCCACCGTCCACACCGTCGTCGCGCCCGTCATGCGCCCACCGTAGGAGCGGGACGCCGGCGCGGGCAGCCGGGACGGCGCGCCGCCGCTGCGACCGGGCCGCCGCGCGCGGACCATGGTGGGAGGTGGGGACAGGGAGCGGCCATGGTCCGGACGTTCGGCGTGGAGGAAGAGCTGCTGCTGGTCGACGCCCGCAGCCGGCAGCCGCTGGCCGCGAGCGAGGACGCCGTGCAGCGGGCGACGCGTCCCGCCGACGGCGCGGGGGCGGCGGGCGCGCCCGTGCTCGCCGGCGGCGAGCCGTCCGGCACACCGGCGGGCCGGACGGAGCACGGCGCGGTGGCCTCGAGGCTGGCGGACGCCCCGGGCGGGCACCGGCTCACCCTCGAGCTGCAGCAGGAGCAGATCGAGGTGGTGGGCCCGCCGCAGACCTCGCTCACCGACCAGATCGCCTCGATCCGCACCGGCCGCATGCTCGCCGACGGGGCCGCCCGCGCGGTCGGCGGCCGGGCCGTGGCCATCGCGACGTCGGTCTCCGCGGGGCTGCCGCACCTGGTGCCCGAGTCGCGCTACCGGCGCATCCAGCGGCACGTCGGGATCCTCGCCGCCGAGCAGCTCACCTGCGGGTTCCACGTCCACGTGGCGGTCGACGACCGGGAGCAGGGCGTGGCGGCGCTCGACCGGATCCGGGTCTGGCTGCCGGTGCTGCTCGCCCTGAGCGCCAACTCCCCGTTCTGGTACGGCGTCGAGTCGGGCTTCGCCAGCTACCGCTACCAGGCGTGGACGCGGTGGCCGACGGCGGGCGCGTACGAGGTCTTCGGGTCGGTGGAGGAATACGACCGGTGCATGGAGGCCGTGCTGCGCTCCGGCGTCGCGCTGGACGACGGCATGCTCTACTACGACGCCCGCCTGTCGGTCCCCTGGCCCACGATCGAGGTCCGGGTGGCCGACGTCTGCCTCGACCCGGTGCAGGCCGGGGTGGTCGCGGCGATGATCCGCGCGCTGGTGGAGACGGCGTGCCGGCAGCACCGCGACGGCGTGCCGCCGCACCCGGCGGGCGTCACGGAGCTGCGGGCGTGGTCGTGGCGCGCGAGCCGGTTCGGCGTGGAGGGGGACCTGGTCAGCCCGGCCACGGGCCGGCCCACCCCGGCCGGGCACGTGGTCGCCGACCTGCTCGACCTGCTGCGCCCCGTGCTGGACGAGTACGGCGAGGACGAGCAGGTCCAGGCGGTGGTCGCCGAGATCCTCCAGGACGGCCCGGGCGCGCAGCGCCAGCGCGAGGCCTTCGCCCGGCGGCACGACCTCACCGACGTCGTCGACACCGCGGTCCGGCTGGGCACCCCGGAGCCCGAGGGCGACGGCGTCCCGTAGACCGCGCTGCGCGCACGCGACGTCTCCTGGGGTCGTGGTGGGTGGCTACTGCGCCTGCGAGCGCCGGTAGGCCTGGACGAGGGGCGTCGAGGCGGGCTCGCGGCCGAGGACCCGCAGGACCGCGTCGTCGTCGGGCGCGCCGGGCCACCACGCCGCCCACCAGCCGTCGGTGACCGTGGCCTCGACGTCCACGCCGCCGGGGCGTGCGACGACGACGGCGTCGACGTCCCCGCCGGCGTAGCCGTAGGCGACCGTGACGTCGTCCCGGTCGACCGCCGTCCCGGCGTACCCGAGGACGGAGGCGCCCGCGGAGCCCGGGCCGGGGACCGCGGCGGGCGGCCCGGCGATCGAGGCGACGACGACGTCGCCGGCCAGGAGGCAGCTCGTGACGCGGTCACCGCGTCGGCGGCCCGCAGCCAGGCCCGCACCCTCACCGAGCTGCAGGACGCGGAGGCCGTGGCCCGCAACCAGGAGGCCCGGCTGGCGGCGATCCGCGAGACGATCAACCAGCTCAA
>NZ_LWGM01000289.1 GCF_001750215.1 Isoptericola variabilis
CGGCCCGGCCGGCCTACGGCCCGTCCTGCCGCTCGCCCTGCCGCTCGCCCTGCCGCTCGCCCTGCCGCTCGCCCTGCCGCTGGAGCCAGTGCACCAGCGTGGGCAGCGCGTCCGGGTGGCGCGGCGTGCGGCCGTGCGTCGCGCCGTCGAGCAGCCGCACCGGCATGGCGGGCAGCAGCGACTGCATGCGCGCCGCCGCCCGCACCCGCGGCAGGTCCTCGGTGCCGGCGATCATGAGGATCGGCATGGGGTAGCCGCTCAGCGCCGACGCCGGCACGCCGGCGTCCTCCTCCTGACGCCGCATGTAGGCCGCGAGCGCGGTCGCGTCGTTCTGCAGCAGCGCGGCCTGGGTCGCGGCGTCGAGCGGGTGGCCCAGGTGCTCCGCCCAGCGGTCCACGAACGCCTGCATGCCGCGCGCCACGATGGTGTCGATGCAGCCGGGGAAGAACGTGCGGTCGAAGGCGCCCTCGCCCGTGCGCGGCGAGCCGCCCAGGGTCACCAGCGACGCGACGCGCTGCGGGTGGTGGGCGGCGAGCTCGAAGCCGACGCGGCCGCCGAGGGAGTAGCCGACGACGTGCGCGCGGGCCACGCCGAGCTCGTCGAGCACGCCGAGCACGTCGCCGACGAACAGCGCCTGGTCGTAGGCGTCCTCGTCGTGCGGCTTGTCGCTGGCGCCGTGGCCGCGCAGGTCGAGGGTGACCACGCGGTGGTCGGCCTGCAGCTCGCGCACCCAGCCGAAGCCCCGCCAGATGGCCTGCGACAGCGCCGTGCCGTGCACGAGCACCACCGCGGGCGCGCCCGCGGCGCCCTCGCCGAAGACCCGGTAGGCGATGCGGGTACCGTCGAGCCGGTTCGTCGCGTGGTCCACGGCGCCACCGTAGCGGCAGCCACCTGACCGTCACCCGCTGTTCACCGTGCGCTCAGGGAGACGCCCGCCGGCCGCCACCGGGCGTCCCTAGCGTCTCAGCCGGCACGCCCGGCGTGCCCGAGTTTGTCGCTTTCCCGGAAGCTCGACGCCCCCCGACGCCCCTCGACGCCTGGAGCGCACGATGACGATCGCCCCCGAGTCCCCGCAGGCCGGCCCCCGCCCGCTCCTGCGCCTCGAGCCCAAGCCCAGCCACGCGCGCGGCAAGCGCAGCCCCGTGACCTGCCGCCTCAAGTGCGCCGACCAGTGCGCGCACCCCGTCCCCAACCGCACCGACCACGAGACGTTCCGCGAGGTCGCCTCGCGCGCGCTGACGCGCCGGCGCATGCTCGGCGGCCTGGCCGCCGCGGCCGCCGTCGTCGTCGGCGGGGCGCAGGTCGCCGGCGCGCCGGGCGCCGCGGCCGCCGGCGGCCCCGTCGCCGCGGGCCGCAAGGGCCTGGCCTTCGGCGCGATCGCGCCGCAGCCCGCGGCCACCGACGCGCTCGTGGTGCCCGACGGCTACGAGTGGTCCCCGATCATCCGCTGGGGCGACCCGATCCTGCCCGGCGGCCGCGCCTTCGACCCAGCCCGGCAGTCGCCGCAGCAGCAGGCGCTGCAGTTCGGCTACAACTGCGACTACCTCGACATCCTCCCGGCGGACCCGAAGGAGCTGGCCAAGCCGCTGCACGCCCGTTCGCGCGGCACCCGGGGCCTGCTCGTGAGCAACCACGAGTACACCAACCCCGCCATCATGTTCGACGAGTCGTACGACGCCGCCACGCGCCGCGCGATCGAGCGCGCCGCGCACGGCATGTCGGTGGTCGAGGTGACGCGCCGCCGCACCGGCACCCCGTGGGAGTACTCGCGCCTGAGCCGCTCGAACCGGCGCCTCCACCTCGGCACCGAGTTCGTGATCGACGGCCCCGCCGCCGGCAGCGACCTCATGAAGACCGTCGCGGACCCCTCCGGCACCCGCGTGCTGGGCACCCTGAACAACTGCGCGGGCGGCACCACCCCGTGGGGCACCGTCGTCTCCGGCGAGGAGAACTTCCACGGCTACTTCCGGGCCACCGGCACCGACTCGCGCGACGCCCGCTACGGCCTGCGCGACGCGGCGACGTCGTACGGCTGGGAGCTGGACGAGCCGCGCTTCGACGCCCGCAACGCCGGTTACGAGAACGAGAGCCACCGCTTCGGCTGGGTCGTCGAGCTCGACCCGTACGACCCGTCCGCCCCGCCGGTGAAGCACACGGCGATGGGCCGGCTCAAGCACGAGGGCGCCAACGTGATCCTGTCGAAGGACGGGCACGCGGTGGCGTACATGGGCGACGACGAGCGCTTCGACTACGTCTACAAGTTCGTCTCGCGCGACACCTTCCGCCCCGGCGGCAGCGCGCGGGCCCGCGCCCACAACAAGCAGCTGCTGTCCGCCGGCGACCTGTACGTCGCGCGGTTCGAGGGCGACTCGCCGGCCGCCGAGATCGACGGCTCCGGCGCCCTGCCGTCCGACGGCGCGTTCGACGGCACGGGCCGGTGGGTCCCGCTCGTCAAGGACGGCGAGTCGCGCGTGCCGGGCATGAGCGTCGCCGAGGTGCTCGTGTTCACGCGCCTGGCGGCCGACGCCGTGGGCGCCACGAAGATGGACCGGCCCGAGGACGTCGAGCCCAACCCGCTGACCGGCCGCGTGTACGTCGCGTGCACGAACAACACCGACCGCGGCAAGGCCGGCAAGGAGGGCCCCACGGAGCCCAACCCGCGAGGCGCCAACCGCGACGGGCACGTGGTGGAGATCGTCGAGGACCGCGGCGACCAGCTCTCCGAGACGTTCCGGTGGAACCTGCTGCTCGTGGCGGGCGACCCGGCGACCAACGACGGCACGTACTTCGCCGGCTTCCCGGCCGAGAAGGTGTCGCCGATCTCGTGCCCGGACAACCTCGCGTTCGACGCCGACGGCAACCTGTGGATCTCCACCGACGGCCAGCCGTCGTCGATCCAGAGGTGCGACGGCCTGTTCAAGGTGCCGCTGACCGGCCGCGAGCGCGGCCACGTGCAGCAGTTCCTCGCCGTGCCGCGCGAGGCGGAGACCTGCGGCCCCGTCGTGGACAGCCGCGACGGCATGGTCTACGTCAACGTGCAGCACCCCGGCGAGGACGGGTCGTTCGCCGACCAGCACTCGTTCTTCCCGGACTACCTCGCCGCGGGCGAGCCGGTGCCGGCCGGCGCCTGGCGCGGCCCGCGCCCGGCGACGGTGCAGGTGTACCGCGCCGGTGCCGGCGAGCAGCCGGGGAAGGGCGACGGCCGCGGCCACGGCTGGGACGGCCCGGGGCCGTTCCC
>NZ_LWGM01000290.1 GCF_001750215.1 Isoptericola variabilis
GGCCTGGTCGCGCAGGTCGGCGAAACCGGCGACGATCTGGCTGCCGGCCAGGGTGACGAGCGCCGTGACGACGACGATGAGCCCGACGACCGACACGGCCGTGGCCGCGCCGCGCGGGAATCGCAGGCGCCGCTCCATGCCTACGCGCAGCGGCCGCAGCAGCACCGCGAGCAGGAGCGCGACCGCCACGGGCACGACGATCGTCTTGAGCACGGCCAGCAGCCACAGGACGCCGGCCACGAGGGCGGCGACGAGCAGCACGCGCCACGACCAGTCGGCGGCGGCGCGGATGCTCGGCGGCACCGAGGCGGGGCGCACCTCGGGACGGGTCTCGGTCATGGGCTCACCCTAGGGAGCACGGCCCCGGTCTGTCCGGGTCCGCCGGCGCATGTCCGGGATCTTCACCTGGCCTGCACCGATGCCCGTCCGACAGCGGCGCCGGGGCCCGGCGCGCGGCGCGCCGGGCCCCGGTCCGCAGGTCAGCCGAGCGCGGAGTCGAGGTCCGCGACCAGGTCCTCGGCGTCCTCGATGCCCACCGACAGGCGCACCAGGTCGGCCGGCACCTCGAGCGCCGAGCCGGCCACCGACGCGTGCGTCATCCGGCCGGGGTGCTCGATGAGCGACTCGACCCCGCCGAGCGACTCGGCGAGGGTGAACACCCGCGTGCGGTCGACCACCTCGAGCGCCTTCTCCTCGCTGCCGACGCGGAACGACACCATGCCGCCGAACCCGCGCATCTGCTTCTTGGCCAGCGTGTGCCCCGGGTGGGACTCGAGGCCGGGGTAGATGACCTGCTCCACCCGCGGGTGCTGCTCGAGGAACCGGGCCACCGCCATGGCGTTCGCCTGGTGGCGCTCCATGCGCACCGCGAGGGTCTTGAGGCCGCGCAGGGTCAGCCAGGAGTCGAACGGCCCCGCCACGGCGCCCGAGGCGTTCTGCCCGAACCCGACGGCGTCGGCCACGAGGTTCCCACCGTTCAGCGCCTCGCGGCCGCCGGGCAGCGTCGCGCCGTCGGCCACCACCAGCGCGCCGCCGACGACGTCGCTGTGCCCGCCGACGTACTTGGTGGTCGAGTGCACCACCACGTCCGCGCCCAGCGCGATCGGCTGCTGCAGGTAGGGGCTGGCGAAGGTGTTGTCCACGACGAGCAGGGCGCCGGCGTCGCGGGCGACGGCGCCCAGCGCCGCGACGTCGCTGATGCCCAGCATCGGGTTGGTGGGCGTCTCGACCCACAGCACCCGCGTGGTGGGCCGGACCGCGGCAGCGACCGCGTCGAGGTCGGTGAGGTCGACGGCGGTGTGCTCCACGCCCCAGGCCCCGAAGGAGCGGGCGATGAGGCGGAACGAGCCGCCGTAGGCGTCGTCGGGCAGGACGACGTGGTCGCCCGGCCGCAGCACCGCCCGCAGCAGCGTGTCCTCGGCCGCCAGGCCGGAGGCGAAGGCGAAGCCGCGGGCCGGCGTGCCGCCGCGCGGCGTCTCGGCCGCGGCGAGGGCCGCCTCGAGGGCCGTGCGCGTCGGGTTGCCCGAGCGGGTGTACTCGTAGCCGCCGCGCAGCCCGCCCACGCCGTCCTGCTTGTACGTGGAGGTCAGGTGCACGGGGACGACGACGGCGCCCGTGGTGGGGTCCGGGTCCTGCCCGGCGTGGATGGCGCGGGTCGAGAAGCCGGCGTCGGACCAGTCATGGTGCGTGCTCACCCCGCAAGCCTACGAACCGTCGCGGGTCTCGTGCGCGGGGCGGCGCCTCTGGGGGTAGAACGTCTCGCCGTTCTCGAGCATCGTCACGAAGCGGGCGATGTTCCGCTCCCGGGTCTCGGCCCGCTTCACGCCGGACAGCCGGAACAGCAGCGCGAACCGGTTCTGGGCGGTCAGCACGTCGAACATTGCCTGCGCGCGCGGGCTCGCGGCGACCGCGGCGGCGAGGTCGGGCGGCACCTCGGCGGTCTGGCTGCCGTCGTAGGCGGCGTCCCACCGCCCGTCGGCCCGGGCCCGCTCGACCTCCGCCAGGCCCCGCGGGCGCATGCGCCCCTCGTCGGTCAGGCGCCCGACGATGCCGACGTTGCGGGCCGACCAGCGGCTGCGGGCCCGGCGCGGGGTGAACCGCTGCTGCGAGGTGGCCGCGTCGCGCGAGCGCGCCTGCCCGTCGATCCACCCGCTGCACAGCGCCTCCTCGAGCGCGGCGGCGTACGTCAGCGTGGTCGGGGCGTCCTGGCCCTTCTTCGCGAGCACGAGCCACACGCCCTGCGGCGTGTCGTCCTCGTGCACGTCGAGCCACGCCCGCCAGGCGGCGACGTCGGGCACCAGCAGCTCCGCAGGCTCCATGGGGCGACCGTATGCGCCGCCGCCCACACGCGGAACACCCCGGCCCGCCCGGGTGTTGGTCAGGGTGTCGGCCCCCGCGCCCCCCGCGAGCGGGCCGGCGACGTCCCCTAAGGAGGTAAGCGATGAGCATCTTCGACCAGCTGTTCGGCGGCTCCGGCAAGACCACGATGGTGGCGCCCGAGGAAGCGCTGCCGGGCCGCCAGTCCCCCGCGCTGCCGGCGCCGCGCCCGCACACGGTGCTCGGCACCCCGATCACCGGCCCGTGGCCGGAGGGCACCCGCGTGCTCTACCTGGCGATGGGCTGCTTCTGGGGCGCCGAGGAGATCTACTGGCAGGTCCCCGGCGTGGTCTCCACCGCGGTGGGCTACATGGGCGGCACGACCCCGAACCCCACGTACGAGGAGGTGTGCACGGCGCGCACCGGGCACACCGAGACGGCCCTCGTGGCGTACGACCCGGCGAAGGTCTCCGAGGCCGAGCTGCTGCGGGTCTTCTGGGAGCGGCACGACCCGACGTCGGGCTACCGCCAGGGCAACGACGTCGGCACCCAGTACCGCTCCGCGGTCTACTGGACGACGCCGGAGCAGGAGAAGGCCGTGCGCGAGACCGCGGAGGTCTACGGCCAGGTGCTGGCCGCCCAGGGCTACGACCCGATCACCACCGAGCTGCGCCCGGCCGTCGAGGCCGGCCCGTTCTACTACGCCGAGGACTACCACCAGCAGTACCTCGACAAGAACCCGCACGGGTACCGCTGCCACGCCACCACCGGGGTGCCGTTCCCGGTCGCCGCGTGACGCCGACGCGCTGACCGGCGCCCCCGCCGCGGCGGGACACCGCACGCCGGCGACCTCCGGGTCGCCGGCGTGCTGTCGTCTCAGCGCCCGCCGCGCCGCGTGCCGCGCGGTCCGCCGCCGCGGC
>NZ_LWGM01000291.1 GCF_001750215.1 Isoptericola variabilis
TGGCAGACCCGCCGTGGCATCCGACCGCTCTACGCCGTGGAGGTCGACGACGTCCGCGTCGACGAGGCCGCGGGCACCATGACGGTGTACGCGCCCACCGCGGTGATCCGCGGCCGGGGCGACACGCACGGGCACGCCCACCGGGACGGCGAGCGGGGTCGCCAGGGCGCGGGTCGTGGGCTCGGTGGTCATCGGGCACCTCCGGTGGTCGTGGCCGTGACGCCGTCGGCGGCGCCGGGCGCCGGGACGGTGAGCGGGGCGGGCCAGGGCACCGCCGCGTCGGGCGCCAGCTCCGCGTAGACCTCCGCGGTGCGGCGCGCCACGGTGGCCCAGCCGTACAGGTGCTCGGCGCGCACGCGGGCGGCGGCGCCGTACCGCAGCCGGGTCGGCCGGTCGGTGAGGCGCCGGAGCGCCGCGGACAGGGCCGCCGCGTCACGCGGCGGCACCAGCAGGCCCGTGCGGCCGTCGACCACCGTGTCGAGCAGCCCGCCGACGGCGCTGCCGACGACGGGGCGCCCGCAGGCGGCCGCCTCCAGCGGGACGATGCCGAACGGCTCGTACCACGGCGTGCACACGACGACGTCGACCGACCGCAGCAGGGCCGGGACGTCCGGGTGGGCGACCGCGCCGAGGAAGCGGACGCGGTCGGCGACGCCGTGCTCGGCGGCGAGCTTGCGCAGGCGCCACACCTCATGGTCGTCGTCGAGCGCGTCGGGGGACGGTCCGCCGGCGACCAACAGCTCGGCCTCGGGCACGTCCGCGAGGGCCTCGATCACCGTGCCGACGCCCTTGCGCTCCACGAGCCGGCCGACCGACAGCAGCCGCAGCCCGGTGCGGCTGTCCTGCGCCGCCCGGTCGGCGCCCGGCGTGAAGTGCCCCAGGTCGACGCCGCACGGCACCACGCGGATGCGGTCCGCGGGCGCGCCGAGCGCGTCGAGCTCGTCCACCTCGTCGTGGCAGGTGGCCACGACGCGGTCGACGTCGCGGCACAGCCGCGCCTCGAGCTCGACGCGCCGCGCGGGGCTGGTGTCCGCGGCGCCCTGGTGGCGCCGCTTCACCGACCCGAGCGCGTGGAACGTCTGGAGCACGGGCACGTGCACGCCCGTGGCCTCCTCGACCTGCCGTGCCGCGCGGACCGCGGCCAGGCCGGACATCCAGAAGTGGGCGTGCACCACGTCGGGGCGCCGCGCCGGGTCGGTCCACAGGCGGGCGAGCTCGTCGCCCATGGCGTCCATCCACGGCAGCAGGTCGTCCTTGGGCAGGGGCGCGGCGGGGCCGGCGGTCACGTGGACCACCTCCACGCCCCGGTCGAGCGGGACACGTTCGGGCAGGTCCGCGCCGTCGCGGCGCGTGTAGACCTCGACCTCGTGGCCGGCGGCGGCCAGGTGGCGGGAGAGCTCGGCGACGTGGACGTTCTGCCCGCCGGCGTCCGCCCCGCCGAGGGTGGCGAGAGGGCTGGCGTGCTCGGAGACCATGGCGATCCGCATGCGGTCACCTCCTGTGTCGGGTGCCGGACGTCCGTTTCTCGATCCGTCCGGGACTGCGGGTTCTCGTGGGGACGCAGCGCGTGCGCCGAGGCTCAGGCGCCGGCGGCCTCCGCGAGGAGCGCGGTCCACCGGTCGGTGAACCGCTCGAGCGAGTAGCGGGCGAGCACCTGCTCGCGGGCCGCCTTGCCGTACGCCGCGGCCTCGGCCGGGTCGGCGAGCCAGCGGCGCGCGGTGGCCGCGAGCACGTCGGGGTCGGCGCTGAGCACGCCGGCCTCCGGCGGCACCGCGACCGGCGCCTCGGTGACCGGCAGGGCCAGCACCGGCAGCCCGATCGCCATCGCCTCGAGCAGCGACAGCCCGAGGCTGGTCCAGCGGTAGGGGTGCAGGTAGGCCCGCGCCCCGGCGACCGCGGCGTGCATCGCGTGCTGCGGCAGGTCGTGCAGCCGCCCGGCGCTCGCCGTGGCCGCGGGGGTGCCGACGGCGCGCAGGTGCTCGGCCAGCCCGTCGGTGCCCATGCCGTAGACCTCGAGCGGCACGTCGCGGGCCACGTGCAGCAGCACGTCCGTGCCGGCCACGCGCCAGCGGCGCACCGGCTCGTTGACGACGGCGGCGACGTGCGGCCGCTCGCCCGTCCACAGGTGGCCGGGGTCGGGGATGCCGTGGTCGACCACCGTGGTGCGGGCGGTGCCGCAGTCCCACATGAGCCGGTTGAAGGCGGTGACGTGCACGACCGGCACCGTCCCGTCGGCCACCACGTCGAGGTCGGCCAGCGGGTGGCGGCTGCGCGCGGCGTGGTCGGTGGGCGCGTTGTGCTCGACGTAGAGGGCGGGCACGTCGCGGCCGGCGCGGCGGCCGGTCCACTCCTCCAGCAGGCCGACCTCGTGCGGCCGCTGCAGCACGACGACGTCGATCGCGCCGTCGTCGAACGCCGCGCGGATCTCGGCGGGGCTCGCCTCGGTCACCGAGGCCGGCCAGTCCCACGTCTGCGCGCGACCGCGGCCGTCGGGGCCGCGGTCCGGCAGCAGGGGGACGACGTACTCGTGCGGGCCCTGGACGAACGCCGTCGCCCACGATCCGTGCACGTGCCACAGCAGCACCCTCATGCGAGAACCTCCGTCGGGTAGGTCGTCGAAGCCGTCGTCGAAGCCGTCGTCGAAGCCGTCGTCGAAGCCGTCGTCGAGGTACGGGGAGGGACGCGGGCCGGCGGCCGGCCGGCGAGCCCGGCGACCGCGCCCACGACCTGGTCCGCCGGGACGGACGCCAGGCACGGGTGGCCGGCCACGGGGCACTCGCGGGCCCGGGTGGCGCGGCACGGCGCGCCCTGGTCGCCGAGCACGGCGACCGGCACGCCCCACGGCGCCCACCGGTCGGCCGGCACCACGGGGGAGAACAGGCTGACCACGGGCGTGCCCACGGCCGCGGCGAGGTGCGCCGGGCCGGTGTTGCCGACGACGACGCACGCGGCTCCCGCGAGGACGGCGGCCAGCTCGGGCAGGGTGGTGCGCCCGCCGAGGTCGACGGCGCCCGCGGCGCCGGACGCCGCGTGGGCGGCCAGCTCGCGCTCGCCGGGCCCGCCGGTGACGACCACGTCCCAGCCGGCGGCGGCGAGCGCGGCGACGTCGTCCCGGGCGTCGTCGGGCCGCGGGGCCAGAGCGGAAG
>NZ_LWGM01000292.1 GCF_001750215.1 Isoptericola variabilis
TGGAACAGCTCGACGGCGACGCAGAGGGCCAGGCCGACCGCGGCGGCGACGGCCGGGGAGGTCCGCGGCCGCACGAGCACCACCAGGACCACGACCAGCGTCGCGTAGAGCGCGTCCCCGGCCGGCCCGCCGAGCACCGGGGGCAGCGCGGCCCGCGCGCCGAGGCCGGCCACGACGACGAGGGCGGCGGCGACTCCGGTCACCGGGCGCCGGGTCATTCGCGCGGCCGGCCGTCCGTGGCCCGCTCCCACTCCTCGACGTCGCCCGGGACGAGCTCGAACACCGGGTGCACCTCGGGGGAGACGATGCCCTCCAGCAGCACCGCGCGGTCGGGCGAGCGGGCCTCCAGCTTCGCGGTGAGGTGCTGCCACTCGTGCGCCACCTGGCCCGCCGTCACGGGGATCGGCCTGGCCGGGCCCGGGCGCTCCACCTTGCCGAGGTCGTACCGGTAGCCGCGCTCCGTGGCCTCGGCGGCCACGGCCACGAGGTACGCCCCGACCGCCGCGACGGGGTCGGGCTGGCGGCGGAACCGCACGAGCTGGGGGTGGCTGCGGTACCCCTTGGTGCGGTCGAGCAGCACGGCCTGGGCGAGGAGGGCCTCGCGCCAGCACGCCGTGAGCCCCTGCCGGTCGAGGTAGCGCGGGTGCAAGGACCAGAGACGCATCCGCCTAGCCTGCCCGCTGCCCGGGGGCGAGGCGCGCCGACCAGCGCTCCCACGGCGGCGCGTCACGCCAGTTCACGGCCAGCGTGCGGAAGGCGCGGCGGAAGCGCCGGCGCAGCTGGGCGGCGCCGCGCAGCGACCGGGCCGAGACGTCGACCCGCAGCGACCGGTCGAGGCGCACGCGCCCCAGCGGGGTCAGCAGGAACGCGAGGTCGAGGTCGTCGTGCAGCTCGGGGTCGTGGCGGTGCACGCGGTCACGCACGGCCAGCCACGCCGACCGGCGCACCGCCATGCTCGAGCCCCACACCGGCAGGTGCGCGAGCGCCAGGAAGCACAGGCCGTAGTACGCGCCGAGGTAGGCGCCGGCCGTGGCGCCGCCCAGCCGGCCGTGCTCGGCGAACCGGCCGGTGCCGGTCACCGCGACCACGCCGGGCGCGGTGAGGGCGGCGGCGGCGTCCGCCACCCAGCGCGGGCCGGGCACGGAGTCGGCGTCCAGGCGCCCGACGACGTCGCCCGTCGCGGCGTCGTACCCGGTGGCCGCGGCGGCCGGGATGCCCGGCCGGGGCTCGGCGACGACGCGGGCGCCGTGGGCGCGGGCCACGTCGGCCGTGTCGTCGCGCGAGCCGTTGTCGACGACGATCACCTCCGCCGGCGGGACGGTCTGCGCGGCCAGGGCGCGCAGGCACCGGCGCAGCGCGGGGGCGTCGTCGAGCGCGGGGATCACGACGCTGACCGTGGGCAGGGCGGCGGGGCTCACCGCAGCGCGACCCAGATGAGCAGCTGCGTCACCAGGAACCCGGTGACGAAGTTGAGCCACAGGAACCGCTGCCACCCGGCGTGCGCGCGCTCGCACTCGGCGTCCGTCAGCGACCGGTAGGGCGCGATGCTCACCAGGTACGGCAGCACCAGCAGGCCGGCGAGCCCGCCCGGCCAGCCGGCCAGGGCCGCGACGGCGCCGCCGGCCGCGTACAGCCCCATCGCCAGGCGCACGGTCCGCGCCGCGCCCAGCCACGTGGCGACCGAGGCGATGCCGGCGGCGCGGTCGGCCTCGACGTCCTGCACCGCGCCGAACGCCTGCGACGCCATGCCCCACAGGAAGAACCCGGCCAGCGCCGCGAGCGCCGCCCGGGACGGCTCGCCGCCGGCCAGCACCAGGCCGAAGACTGCCGGGCTGACGAAGTGGGTGCTCGAGGTGGCCGAGTCCAGCAGCGGCCGCTCCTTGAACCGCAGGCCCGGCGCGGAGTAGGCGACGACGGCGAAGACGCTCACCGCCAGGACCGCCGCCGACGCCGCGGTGCCGACGGCCACGAGGTAGACGAGGAACGGCAGGTTCGTCGCGACGGCGGCCACGACCGTGAGGCGGTGCCAGCGGCGCGAGAGCACCACGCCCTCGATCCCGCCCTTGCGCGGGTTGCGCAGGTCCGACTCGTAGTCGAAGACGTCGTTGAGCCCGTACATCAGCAGGTTGTACGGCACCAGGAAGTACAGCGTGCCCAGCACGAGGGTGGCGTCGAGCCCGCCGCCCGCCATGAGGTAGGTGGCGGCGAACGGGTAGGCGGTGTTGACCCAGCTCACCGGGCGCGACGCGCCGACCAGCTGGCGCACCGCCGAGGTGGCCGGGGCCGCGGCCGCGGTCATCGTGGGGTCCTCTCGTCGTGCCGGGTCCCGTCGTGCCGGGTCCTGTCGTGCCGGGTCTCGTCGTGCAGGCCGTCGTCGTGCCGAGTCTCGTGCGGCGCGTCCCGGCCGCCCAGCAGCTCCCACAGCGCGGGCAGCAGCAGGACGGCGGCCAGCGGCCAGGCGAGGTCCTCGACGGGGGTCAGCCAGACCCGGACCCCGACGAGCGCGCCCTCGTCGTAGCGGAACAGGTCCGCGGCGATCATCAGGCTGTCGAAGACGGCGGTCAGCACGAGCAGCACCGCCGCGACGGCCGCGGTGGCCGCCCACCAGGTCCGGCCGGGACGCCGCACGGCGGCGGCGACGAGGGCGACGGCGGCCGAGGCGGCGACGAAGACGAGCGCGAGCCCGAGGTACGTCATCGCGGCCCCCGCTCCGGGGCGCGCGCCGCGAGCGCCCGCCGGGCCAGCCCGTGCGCGACCAGCGTGAGGTAGCACAGGAAGGTGATGAAGAAGAGCTCCTCGAGCGGCAGCTCGGGCGCCAGCATGATCCCGGTCATCGCTTCGCTGCCGCCCCGCTCGTAGAACCCGGCGTCGATCGCCACCACGTCCCACACCAGGAAGAAGGCGACGCCCACCGCGAGCACCGTCACGCCGCGCCGCACGTCCGCCCACAGCACGAGGCGGAAGCGGTGGTCGAGCAGCGCCATGCACGCGAGGGACACCACGAGCGCGCCGAGGTACAGCAGGGCCGTCACGGCGCCCCCACCCGGGTCGGCCGGCGGACCCGGCCGCCGGCCCGGCCCCGCGCGGCACCGCCC
>NZ_LWGM01000293.1 GCF_001750215.1 Isoptericola variabilis
CCGGTGCGGAAGTCCGCGGCGTTGTCGGCCGTGTTCACGTGCTCGGCACGGGCCACCGACGTGGCGTTGCTCGTGCCCGGCGCCGGGCCGGAGCCGGCGAACGCGGAGGCACCGCCCCAGCCGACGAGGTCGACCACCTGCGGCAGCCGCGCGCACGCCGCGGCCGCGCAGTCGAGCCGCGCGGTGTCGCTGACCAGCGCGACCTTGCCCGCGGTGCCGGACATGGCGATCGTGCCGGTGACGTCCGGCGCCGGCAGGTCGGGCAGCCCGCGGTCGGCGCCGAAGGCCTGGCCGACCAGGTAGGACCCCTGCGCCGGGATCGTGCCGGTCAGCGCCGTCTGCGCGCCGTTGGCCCACGTCCCGGAGGCCGAGGCGTACTGCAGGGTCCAGCCGTCCAGGCTGACCGGCTCGTCCGTGGGGTTCCACAGCTCGACGAAGTCCTGGTCGAACGCGGCGCCGCCGTTGCCGCCGCCGCCGTAGACCTCGTCGATGACGACGGGGGCGCCGGGCGAGACGGCGGCCGACGCGGGCGCCGCGAGCGCCGCCGTCGTCGGCAGCACGAGCGCCGCCACGAGGGCCGAGGCGGCCGCCCTCCCGCGGCGTTGGGGGGTTGCTGTCGTGGTCACGCTGGGCTCCTGGCTTCTCGGGGTGGGCCGTCGGTGCGGGGCGCCGTCATCCGACCAGCACCCGGTGAACCCGGGGAGAACGCGAGAGGACGGGACGACGACGGCCCGGGGAAGGTGGCTCGGACGCTAGCGGTCGCCTGTGACAACCGTGTTTCGCCGCGCCAGGCAGCGCGAGAGCCTGTCGCTCAGCGCTCCCGCGCCGCCTGCAGCGGCAGGAGGGCGGACAGGTCGGCCCGCTCCCCCGAGGCGTGCACGCGCCCGGCGGCGACGGCGTCGGCCCACGAGCGGCGGCCGGTGGCGAGGGCGAGCCAGGTCTCGGCGTCGGTCTCCACCACGTTCGGCGGCGTGCCGCGGGTGTGCCGCGGGCCGGCGACGGCCTGGACGGCACCGGCCGGCGGGACGCGCACCTCGACGGCGTTGCCGGGCGCGACGTCGGCCAGCTCCTCGAGCGTGAAGCGGACGGCGGTCGTCAAGTCGGCGCGCGAGGCGCCGCCGGCGAGCCAGGCGGCGACGGCGGCGCGGCCGGCGACGGGGTCGGTGCGGCGGCGGGGAGGCATGGGAGGAACGGTAGACGTCAGGGCAGCGTGAACCGCACCGTCCGGCCGGTCACCGAGGCCTCGGCGAGCGTGACCTTGGCGCGCTCGCCCAGCGGCAGCGCCGCGCCGTCGACCCGGGCGCGGACCGCCGGGTCGCGCAGCACCACCTGCCCGCGGTCGGCGCCGTCGCGCTCGTCGACGTCGACCACCACGGCGTCGAACCGCTGCCCCACGCGGCCGCCGAGCAGCGCGGCCTCGACCACGTCCACGCAGGCGCGCTCGAACGCCGACGCCGTCCGGCCCGCGGCCGCCATCGTGGCAGGCAGGCCGGGCAACGCCTCGAGCACCCAGCCGGGCACCTCGCGGCCGGCCGCGTGGGCCAGGCAGATCTCGGTGGCGTACCGGTCCACGAGGCGGCGCAGCGGCGCGGTGACGTGCGCGTACTCCGCGCCGATGGCGGCGTGACGGGCGTCGGCGGGCAGGGCGACGACCTCGCCGCCCTCCGTGCCGTCGGCCGGCACCCCGAACGCGAGGTAGCCGGCGCCGCGGAACAGGCTCGTGGCCTCGTTGAGGAACGCCGCGTGCGCCGGGCGCCGCGACTCCAGGCGCGGCAGCAGGTCGGGGTACTCGACGTGCTCGGGCCAGTCGATGCCGAGCGCCGCGGCCGTGCGGCGCAGGCGCGCGACGTCGCGCGGGTCCGCCGCGGGCAGCGTGCGGAGGATGCCGACGCCGGCCTCGCGCATCATGCGGGCGGCGACGATGCCGGTGAGCAGCGAGATCTGGGCGTTCCAGCCCTCGACCGGCAGCGTGCGGCGGAACTCCAGCCCGAACGAGCCGTCGCCCCGCGGGACCACCTCCTGCTCCGGCACGTCGAGCGACACGCCGCCGCGGGCCCGCTCGCGCTCCTGGCGCAGCCGGCCGACGTCGGCGAGCAGCTGCAGCGGCTCGGGCGCGGTGCCGTCGTCGAGCGCCGACTGCGCCTCGCCGTACGTGAGCCGCTCGCGCGAGCGCACGACCGCGCGCACCACCGAGGCGGAGGTGATCTCGCCGTGGGAGTCGAGGCCGATCGTCCACAGGACGGCCGGGCGGTCCTGGCCGGGCAGGAGGCTCGCCGCGCCCTCGCTCAGCGCCGGCGGGTGCAGCGGCGTACGGGTGTCCGGCCCGTAGACCGTCACGCCGCGCCGGTGCACCTCCCGGTCGACGGCGCCGCCGGGCGCCACGAACGTCGCGAGGTCGGCGATGGCGTAGCGCACCACGTACCCGTCGCCGGACGAGGCGACGTGCACCGCCTGGTCGAGGTCGAGGGAGCCCGGCGGGTCGATCGTCACCAGCTCGACGTCCCGGTGGTCCTGCCGCCCCTCCGCGGCGTCCCGCCGGGTGTCCCACGCGCCGCCCGGCGCCAGCTCCTGCGCCGCGGCGCGCGCCTCGTCGAGCACGTCGGGCGGGAACATCGGGGGCAGGCGCAGCTCGGCGCGCAGCGCTGCGAGGGCGGCCCGCACCTCGTCCGACACGGGGGGTGCGATCCGCAGGTTGCGTAGAGGCACGTCGCCGACCCTAGCGGCCGTCCGTCCTGGTAGCGCGACGTGACACCACCCGGCGCGACACCCTCCACGGGGCCTCCACGAGCGGCTCCGCCCACCGCGGCCGGCCGGGCCGCGCGGCGGCACGGCGGGCGCCCGACGCTCCGGTTCCCGGCGGCCGGAGGGGTCCGATATCTTGACGTCGAGCGAAATCCGCACGGCTGCCACCGCAGCACCCACGTCCCAGGGAGCAACGCCGCCCATGGCTTCGTCCGCTAAGACCAGCAAGTCCACGATCATCTACACGCACACCGACGAGGCGCCGCTCCTGGCGACGTACTCGTTCCTGCCGATCGTCCAGG
>NZ_LWGM01000294.1 GCF_001750215.1 Isoptericola variabilis
TCAAGGGGCTCATCGTTCCCGCCCAGCCGGCGACGCCGGCCGGGCCCACCGTCCCGAGCGAGGGCAACGCGACGCAGCCGGCGTCCGTGTCCCAGCTGACCGCCGAGGACGTCAAGTCGATGTCGCCTGCTGGACGACCTCGTGCCGCCGCGGCACTTCGCGCAGGCGCGCTTCGCGACCTACCGCGCGAACCCCGAGTACCCCAGCCAGGCCGCGACGCTCGCGCGCCTGGAGGAGGTCGCCCAGGAGATCGCCGCCCCCGCGCCGTCGGGGCTCAAGGGCCTGTTCGCCCGCCGGCGGCCCGCGCCGCCCGCGGTGTACATGGACGGCGGCTTCGGCGTCGGCAAGACGCACCTGCTGACGTCGCTGGTGCACGCCGTCGGGACCGACGTCGCCGCCTACGGCACGTTCGTGGAGTACACCAACCTCGTCGGCGCGCTCGGCTTCCTGCCCACCGTCGAGGCCCTCGCCACGAAGAAGCTGGTGTGCATCGACGAGTTCGAGCTGGACGACGCCGGCGACACCACCCTGATGTCCCGACTGCTGCGCGAGCTGACGGACCGCGGCGTGGCGCTCGCGGCCACGTCCAACACGCTGCCCGAGGCGCTGGGGGAGGGCCGGTTCGCCGCGGAGGACTTCCTGCGGGAGATCCAGGCGCTCGCCGAGCGGTTCGAGGTGCTGCGCGTCGACGGCGAGGACTACCGGCACCGCTCGGTGGTCACGGCGTCCGAGCCGCTGCCGGCCGCGACCGTCGAGAGCGTGACCGCGGCGCGGGCGGACGCGACGCTCGACGACTTCGACGCCCTGCTCGACCACCTGGCCACCGTGCACCCCAGCCGCTACGGCGCGCTGCTCGACGGGGTCGGCCTGGTGGGCCTCACCGGCGTGCACCCCGTGACGCGCCAGGAGGTGGCGCTGCGGCTCGTCGTGCTCGTGGACCGGCTCTACGACCGCGACGTGCCGGTGCTGCTCGCCGGGGCGGGCGAGGCGGGGCTGTTCACCGAGGAGATGCTCGGCGGCGGCTACCGCAAGAAGTACTTCCGGGCCCTGTCCCGGCTCGGCGCGCTCGCCGAGGAGGGCCGCACGCTGGCGGGCGGCACCCCGGCCGGCTGACCAGCACGCTGCGGCTCCCGCCGGTGCTGAAGCGCGACGCCGTCTGCATCCACGCCGGCCCGGCCTCGAGCGGCAGCATCATCCCGGAGAGGATGAGCAGCGGGAACAGCAACGACTGCTGCACCCCCCAGAAGAGCCACTCGCGGTTCTTGGACGCCAGCGCCAGGGCGTGGCTCAGCGCGCCGACCCCGATGCCGAAGACGCCGAGCAGCACCAGGCCGAGCAGCGCCGGCAGCGGGTGCAGCGTGAACCCGAACGGCACGCACACCAGCGCAATGATGACGCCCTGGACGAGCAGCGGGGCGAACTCCTTGAGCGCCCGCCCCACCAGGATCGCCGAGCGGCTCAGCGGCGTGGCCAGGACCCGCTCGTAGGAGCCGGTCATGACCTCGTACAGCAGGTTCGAGCCGGTCATCGAGGTGCCGAACAGGCAGATCATCACGATGACGCCCGGGACGAACCACTGCAGGGTGTCGCCGGTGCTCGCGCCGCCCGGCGCACCGAACCCGCTGCCGAACGCGCCGGTGAGCAGCGGGCCGAACAGGCCCAGGAAGATCAGCGGCTGCAGCAGCGAGAAGATCAGCGTGAACGGGTCGCGCAGGGTCAGCAGGATCTCGCGGGTGAACACCGCCCAGGTGTCGGCGAGCAGCTTGCCGGGCCCGGTGCGGGTGACGATCCGGGGCGCCTCGTGGTCGACGGCGGTCCCGGCGGCGGTGGTGACGGACGTGGTGCTGGTCATGCTGCGGCCTCCTCGCGCAGGCTGCGACCGGTGAGGTTGAGGAAGACGTCGTCGAGGCTGGCCTGCTTGCCGCTCGCCGACGTCACGGTGAGGCCCGCCGCCCGCAGCGCCTCGATGACGCCGGGCAGCCGCTCGGCGCCGTGGGCGGTGCGCACCACGACCCGCAGCTCGCCGTCGCGCCGGCTCACGGTGACCTCGCCGCCGCCCACGACGTCGGGCCGCAGCGCCGCGACGACCGCGTCCTCGTCGGTGGAGGCGACGCCGAGGGTGAGCACGTCGTCGGCGTGCTCGTGCTTGAGCAGGTCGGGCGGCGCGTCGGCGACGATCTCGCCGTGGTCGATGACGACGACGCGCTCGGCCATGCTGTCGGCCTCGTCCAGGTAGTGCGTGGTGAGCACGATGGTCATGCCGTAGCGCTCGCGCATGGCGGTGATGTGCTCCCACAGGTTGGCCCGCGAGTGCGGGTCGAGGCCCGTGGTGGGCTCGTCCAGGAACAGCAGCGGCGGGTGGTTCATGAGGCCGAGCGCGACGTCGAGCCGCCGCCGCTGGCCACCGGAGAGCGACTGCACGCTGCGCTTCTCCAGCCCGCCGAGCTCGAGCGCCTCGACCAGCGCCGCCGCCCGCTCCTTGTACACCTGCGGCGCCAGCCCGTAGAACCGGCCCTGGTTGTGCAGCTCGTCGCGCACCTTGTAGGAGAAGCCGCCGCCGTTGCCCTGCCCGATGAACCCGATGCGGGCGCGCACCTGCTCCGGGTGGGCGACGACGTCGTACCCGGCCACCTCGGCGCTGCCCGAGCTCGGGGCCAGCAGCGACGTCAGCATCCGCAGCGTCGTCGACTTGCCCGCGCCGTTGGGGCCGAGGAACGCGACCAGCTCGCCCTCGGCCACGTCGACGTCGATGCCCTTGACGGCCTCGATCACCTCTTTGCGGCGGTGGAACGTCCGCACCAGCCCGCGCGCCCTGATCATCTCGGTCGGCATGCGACCACCTCGTCGTCAGTGGGGAGTGGTTCGCCGGGAGTGACCCGGCTCACATCACGCTAGACCCCACCACCCACACGGAGTCATCGCCTTTTCGCGCGACCGGACGCGACCGGGCACGCGACGGCGGCCGGGGACGCGGCCGGAGACGCGGCCGGGGACGCGACGGCGCCCGGGCCCACGCGGGACCCGGGCGCCGACCA
>NZ_LWGM01000295.1 GCF_001750215.1 Isoptericola variabilis
TGGATGATCGTGGCCGGCGTCGGCGTCATCCAGGCCGCCATGCTGTTCTTCGGCGGCGTCGGGTCCGCGGCCTTCGGCATCCCCGACTTCTCCGAGCTGCTGCTGTCGATGGGCCTCGTCGGCGTCGACGGCGGAGCGGATCACCGGCTCGAGGTCGCCGTCGAGCACCTGGTCGAGGTTGTACGCCTTGTAGCCGGTGCGGTGGTCGGTGATCCGGTTCTCCGGGAAGTTGTACGTGCGGATCCGCTCGGAACGGTCCACGGTGCGCACCTGCGAGCGGCGCAGGTCGGCCGCCTCGGCCGCCGCGGCCTCCTGCTGCGCGGCGAGCAGGCGCGCCCGCAGCACGCGCATCGCCTGCTCGCGGTTCTGCAGCTGGGACTTCTCGTTCTGCATCGACACGACGATGCCGGTCGGCAGGTGGGTGATCCGCACCGCGGAGTCCGTGGTGTTGACCGACTGCCCGCCCGGGCCGGAGGACCGGAAGACGTCGATGCGCAGGTCGTTCGGGTCGATCTCGACCTCGCCCGGGTCGTCGACCTCGGGGAAGACCAGCACGCCGGCCGCGGAGGTGTGGATGCGGCCCTGGCTCTCGGTGACGGGCACGCGCTGCACGCGGTGCACGCCGCCCTCGTACTTGAGGTTGGCCCACACGCCGTCGGCCGGGTCCTCCACGGAGCGCGCCTTGATCGCGACCTGGACGTCCTTGTAGCCGCCCAGCCCGGACTCGGTGGCCTCGAGGACCTGCGTGGACCAGCCGCGGCGCTCGGCGTACCGCAGGTACATGCGCAGCAGGTCGCCGGCGAACAGGGCGGACTCCTCGCCGCCCTCCCCCGCCTTGATCTCGAGGATGGCGTCGCGCCCGTCGTCGGGGTCGCGGGGCACCAGCACCCGCCGCAGGTGCTCGGCAGACTCCTCCTGCGCCGCGCGCAGGGCGGGCAGCTCGGCGGCGAGCTCCGCGCCGTCGTCGCCGCCCAGGTCGGCCAGCTCCGCGGCCGCCTCGGCGTCGTCGCGCGCGGACTCCCAGGCGCGGTAGGCGCCGACGACCCGGTTCAGCTCCGCGTAGCGCCGCCCCAGCGTCCGTGCGCGGCCGGCGTCCGCGTGGACGGCGGGGTCGGCGAGCGCGCGCTCGATCTCGGCGTGCTCGGCGAGCAGCGGCCGGACGGCGGCGAAGGGGTCGGTCACGTGGGCTCCGTGGGTGGCTCCGTGGGCGGCTGGGTGGTTCCGGGCAAAGCAACAGCGCCGGTGGTCCGGCCTCCGACTGCCCCTGGAGAGGTTGTCGGGCGGACCACCGGCGCTGCGGGGACGCTACTTGCGCTTGCCGTAGCGGGCCTCGAACCGGGCCACGCGGCCACCGGTGTCGAGGATCTTCTGCTTGCCCGTGTAGAACGGGTGGCAGGCGCTGCACACGTCGGCGCTGATGACGCCGGACGTCTCGGTGCTGCGGGTGACGAACTCGTTGCCGCAGGTGCACACGACCTTCGTCTCGACGTACTCGGGGTGGATACCGGACTTCATGGATGCTCCTCGTGGTGATGCCTCCGGGTCGCCCCGCTGACTGCGGGCCGTGAACCGGATGGCCGACGGGTCATTCTGCCAGAGCACGGCGGCGCCGCGGTAATCGCGGCGCCGCCGGCCCCGGCCGGTGCTGCGGCCGGTGCTGCGGACGGCCAGGTGACCGTCAGACGGTCTCGCCGGCGCGGGCGTCGGACAGGCTGCTCGGCGTCGTCTTCTGGACCTCGAGCAGGAACTCGACGTTCGTGCGGGTGTCCTTGAGCTTGCCCAGCAGCAGCTCGATCGCGTGCTGCTGGTCCAGCGCGCCGAGCACGCGGCGCAGCTTGTAGACGATGCCCAGCTCGTCCTTCGACATGAGGATCTCCTCGCGGCGGGTGCCGGACGCGTTGACGTCCACCGCCGGGAAGATCCGCTTGTCGGCGAGGTTGCGGGACAGGCGCAGCTCCATGTTGCCCGTGCCCTTGAACTCCTCGAAGATCACCTCGTCCATCTTGGAGCCCGTCTCCACGAGCGCCGAGGCGAGGATGGTCAGCGAGCCGCCGTTCTCGATGTTGCGGGCGGAGCCAAAGAACTTCTTCGGCGGGTACAGGGCCGCCGCGTCGACACCGCCGGACAGGATGCGGCCCGACGCCGGGGCGGCGAGGTTGTAGGCGCGCGACAGGCGGGTCAGGGAGTCGAGCAGCACCACGACGTCCTGGCCGAGCTCGACGAGGCGCTTGGCGCGCTCGATCGCCAGTTCCGCGACGATGGTGTGGTCGGACGCCGGGCGGTCGAACGTCGAGGCGATGACCTCGCCCTTGACCGTCCGCTCCATGTCCGTGACCTCTTCGGGCCGCTCGTCGACCAGCACGACCATGAGGTGGACCTCAGGGTTGTTGTTCGTGATGGCGTTGGCGATCTGCTGCATGATGATCGTCTTGCCGGCCTTGGGCGGCGCGACGATGAGGCCGCGCTGGCCCTTGCCGATCGGCGCGACGATGTCGATCACGCGCGGCGTGAGGCGGGTGGCCTCGGGGTTCTCCAGGCGCAGGCGCTCCTGCGGGTACAGCGGCGTGAGCTTGGTGAACTCCGGGCGCTGACGGGCCTGCTCGGGCGCCATGCCGTTGACCGAGTCGAGGCGCACGAGGGCGTTGAACTTGCTGCGCGCGTTCTTGCCCTGCGGCGGCTCCTCGCCCTCGCGCGGCTGGCGCACGGCGCCGACGACGGCGTCGCCGCGGCGCAGGCCCGCCTTCTTCACCTGGTTGAGGCTGACGTAGACGTCCTTCTCGCCCGGCAGGTAGCCGCTGGTGCGCACGAAGGCGTAGTTGTCCAGGATGTCGAGGATGCCGGCGACGGGCAGCAGCACGTCGTCCTCGCGCACCTCGATGTCCTCGAGCCCGGCGACGTCGGGCTGGCCGCCGCGGGTGCGGCCGCGCTTGCGGTCGCGGCCCCGGTCCCGGCCGCGGCGGCGGCGCGAGCTGCCGTCCTCGTCCCGGTCGTCGCGGCGCTCCGCGCGCTCCTG
>NZ_LWGM01000296.1 GCF_001750215.1 Isoptericola variabilis
CGCCGTCGTCGTCAAGCACGAGAACCTCCAGCACACCGGGGCGTTCAAGGTCCGCGGCGCCCTCAACCTGCTGCTCGGCTTCGACGCCACGGCGCGGGCGCGGGGCATCGTCGCCTACTCCACGGGCCCGAGATCCTCGACGTCGGCGGCGTGCGCGCCGGCGTGGGGCCCGACGTCGACGAGGCGGAGGAGCTCCGCCGCGTGGTGCCGTTCGTCGCCCGCGTGCGGGCCGAGCTGCCCGACCTGGTGCTGTCGGTCGACACCTGGCGCTCCGGCGTCGCGCGCGAGGCGATCGCCGCCGGCGCGGACCTGGTCAACGACACGTGGGCCGGGCACGACCCCGAGCTGGTCGAGGTGGCGGGCGCGGCGGGCGTCGGCGTCGTGTGCTCCCACACCGGCGGCGCCGCCCCGCGCACCGACCCGTACCGGGTGGAGTACCCCGCCGCGGACGCCGGCGCCCCGGGCGAGGGGCGCGACCCCCGCGACGGCGTGCTCGACGACGTCGTGGTCACGCTGCGGCAGGCGGCGCAGCGCGCCGTCGCGTGCGGCGTGCCGCCCGCCAGCGTCCTGGTCGACCCCACGCACGACTTCGGCAAGAACACCTGGCACTCCCTGCACCTGCTGCGGCGCACGCAGGCGCTCGCGGGCCTGGGCCACCCGCTGCTCATGGCGCTGAGCCGCAAGGACTTCGTGGGCGAGACGCTCGGGCTGCCGCCCGCCGAGCGGCTCGAGGGCACGCTCGCCGCCACGGCGCTCGCCGCCTGGATGGGCGCCCGGGTGTTCCGCGCGCACGACGTGCGCGCCACCCGCCGGGTGCTCGACACCGTCGCGGCGGTGCGGGACGAGGCGCCGCCGCGGGCCGCCCTGCGCGGGCTCGCCTAGGCCCGCGCGCCCCACCTGGCGGGACGCCGCACCGTCTCGCGCAGGGCCCCCGCACGTCTCGACTTCCGGACGTGGGGGTGGTGTGAACTAGAATGATCCCTGCGCCCCGGTGCGCCGCGCTGCAGGGAACAGCGCTGCAGGACCAGCATCGGCGGGGCGCGCGGTCGGGGTACTGGCCGTCGAGACCGGACAACGGAATGGAGTGCCACAGATGGCTGCGATGAAGCCGCGGACGGGTGACGGGCCGCTGGAGGTCACCAAGGAGGGACGTGGCATCGTCATGCGGGTCCCGCTGGAGGGCGGTGGCCGTCTGGTCGTGGAGCTCAACGCCACCGAGGCGAGCGAGCTCGGCGAGGCGCTCCAGGCCGTCGTCGCCTGACACGCCACGCACGAAGCCCGAGCGGGGAACAGGATCGCTGTTCCCCGCTCGTCGTCTGTCCGGGGTCCCCGCCCGGGACCGTCATCCCTGGCCCGGGCCGGCGTCGCCGGCCGCCGTCGGGGCCCAGCGGCCGGCTCAGCGACGCACGGCGAGCAGCAGGCCGTCGCCCGCCGGCACCAGCGCCGGCACCACCCGCTCGTCGGCGCGCAGCGACCGGCCCAGCTCGCGCACCAGCGTCGTGACCTCGTCGCGCCGCGCCGGGTCGGCCACCCGGCCGCCGTGCAGGGCGCCGTCGACGGCGAGCACGCCCCCGGGCCGCAGCAGGCGCAGCGCCTCGGTGACGTAGTCCGGGTACGCGTGGGGGTCGGCGCCGACGAGCACCATGTCGTACGCGCCGTCGGTGAGCCGGGGGAGCACGTCGCGGGGCCGGCCGGGGATGGCGCGCGTGCGCGACGGCGCCAGGCCCTCCTCCGCGAACGCCCGCTTCGCCGCGCGCAGGTGCTCCAGCTCGGCGTCGATCGTCGTCAGCACGCCGTCCGCCGGCATGCCGCGCAGCAGCCACAGCGCGGCCACGCCGGTGCCGGTGCCGACCTCGACCACCGCGCGGGCGGCCAGCGACGCCGCCAGGACGCGCAGCAGGGCGCCGGCGCCCGGGAGCACGGCGTGGCAGCCGAGCTCGGCGGCGCGCTCGCGGGCCCGCAGCAGCACCTCGTCCTCGGGCACGAAGCCCTCGGCGTACGCCCAGCCCGCGGTCCGCGCGCGGGCGAGGCTCGAGTCGGCGTCGGGGCTGATGGCGACCTCCGGGTCGTGCGCGTCACCTGGTCGGGGACGTCTGGTGAAGGGATGGCGTCGGCCCTGGGCCGACCCGGGCCCGGCGAGGCGCCGACCCGCTGCGATGCTAGCGCCCCGTGGCACGATGGACCCTGATGAGCACGGTGGATCAGGTCACTCGCGTCGCGCCCTCCGCGTCCACGGACGCCGGGGCCGACGACGGCACCGACGCGCGCGCGGGAGCCGGCGGCGCGCCCACGCCCGACGTCGCGGTGAAGGAGCCCTGGACGCCGCCCACGTGGGACGAGATCGTGCGCGAGCACTCCGCGCGGGTCTACCGCCTCGCGTACCGCCTCACGGGCAACCGGCACGACGCCGAGGACCTGGTGCAGGAGACGTTCCTGCGTGTGTTCCGCTCGCTGTCCGGCTACACGCCCGGCACGTTCGAGGGCTGGCTGCACCGCATCACCACGAACCTCTTCCTCGACTCCGTGCGCCGCGGCAGGCGCGTGCGGATGGAGTCCATGGGCGACGACGCCGCCCGCGTGGCCGACGACGCCGAGCTCGGCCGCCCGGAGCGCGGGTTCGAGCACGCGAACCTCGACCACGACGTGCAGCGGGCCCTCGACGCGCTGCGCCCCGAGTACCGCGCCGCCGTCGTGCTGTGCGACATCGAGGGCCTCAGCTACGAGGAGATCGCGGTGACGCTGGGCATCAAGCTCGGTACCGTCCGCTCGCGGATCCACCGCGCCCGCGCCCAGCTCCGCAAGGAGCTCGAGCACCGGAGGGTGGAGGCGTGACGCCGCGGCCGACGGAGGTGGTGCGGTGAGCGGGCACCTGGGGTCCTGGGTCAGCGCGCACCACGCCCTCGGTCGTGGCGTTCTCGAAGACCGGCGAGGTGCTCGTCGGTGAGGTCGCCAAGCGCCAGGCGGTCACGAACGTGGACCGCACCATCTCCTCGGTCAAGCGCCACATGGGCAC
>NZ_LWGM01000297.1 GCF_001750215.1 Isoptericola variabilis
CGACGGCAGGCCGCTGGCCCGCGTCGGCCGCGGCGCCCGCCTGATCTCCCGGCCGGCGCTGCACGAGGTGCTCCTCGACGGCATGCCGAGCGGCACGGTGGTGTGGGGTGCGGGGGTGACCGCGCCGGCGGAGCTGCCGGACGCCGACGTCGTCGTCGGCGCCGACGGCATCCGCAGCGCCGTGCGAGCGCACGCCTTCCCCGGGGCGCCGGCCCCGCGCCCGCTCGGCACGGTGGCGTTCCGCGGCACCCTGCCCGGCCTCTCGCCGGACGCGCTGCCCGGCACCGCGGACCGGGTGACGGAGACCTGGGGCCGCGGCCGGCTGTTCGGCATCACGCCGCAGCACCCCGACGCCGTCAACTGGTTCGCCTGCGTGCGGCAGGAGCTGCTGGCGGGCGCCCCGCCGGACGAGGGGCCCGCCGCGCTGCTCGGGCGCCTCTACCGGGGCTGGCACCCGGCGGTCGCGGCGGTCGTCGGCCGGCTCGACGACCGCCGGGTCGACCGGCGGGAGCTGCTCGAGGTGCCCCGCCTGCCGTCCTACGTCTCGGGGCGGAGCGCTCTGGTCGGCGACGCCGCGCACGCCATGGCCCCCAACCTCGGGCGCGGCGCCTGCGAGGCGCTCCTCGACGCCGCCGCGCTCGTCGGGGCGCTGGTCGCGGCCGGCACGGTGGCGGACGGGCTGCGCCGCTACGACCGCGCCCGCCGCAACCCCTCCCGACGCGTCGCCCACGGCTCGCGGCTGATGAACCGGGTCAGCACCGCCACGACCGCCGCCCCGGTCCGCGACCGGCTGCTGTCCCTGGCGTCGCGCGTCGCCGCGCCGGCGGCCGCGCCCGGCAGCCGGCCGGTGCGCGGCCCGGGAGAGCGCAGGCCGAGCGAGCACAGCCCTGCGGGGCCCGACGCGGCATGACCACCGACGGTGGCGCGTGCCGCGCGGGCGTCCGGGAGCTGCTCGCCCGGCACGGGTACGCGGCGCAGGAGCTGCGCCTCCTCGGCGCGGGTCTGGACCACGTCGCCTACGAGGCCGTCGTCCTCGTGACCCCGCCGGGTCCCGGCGACGACGTCGTGCGGATCGTCGTCAGGGTGGCACGCGACGGCGGCGCGACCGAGCGCATGCGCCGGGAGGTCCGGCTCCTGCACCGGCTCGCCACGGTGAGCCCGCTGCCCGTGCCGGCGCCCGAGCTGCTCGACGACGACGGCGGTGCCTGCCTGGTCTACCCGCGGCTCCCGGGCGTGCCCCTGCTCCACGCCCCCGGTGGAGCCCACCGGGCCGGTGCCGTGGGGCGGGCGCTGGGCGGCATGCTCCGGGTGCTCCACGCCGAGCCCGTCGAGCGGTGGGCCGACGTGGTGGACGCGGACGACGCGGCGCCGGAGGTGTGGCGGCAGGACGCGGAGGCGGCCTACGCCGTCGCCGCCCGGCGTGTGCCGCGGGAGTACCGGGGGCCGGTCGAGGCGTTCCTCGCCGCCGCGGCGCCCGCGCCCGTGACCCGCCGGGTGCTGTGCCACCACGACCTGGGCAGCGAGCACGTGCTGGTCGACGGCGTGGGGGAGGTCACCGGCGTCCTCGACTGGTCCGACGCCGCGCTCGCCGACCCGGCCCGTGACCTGGGGCTGGTCCTGCGCGACCTCGGTCGCTCCGGGCTGGGCGCGGCGCTGGACGCCTACGGCCCGGTGGACCACGGCGCCCGCGACCCGGGCCTGGCGGCGCGGATCGGGTTCTACGCCCGGTGCGGCGCCCTGGAGGACCTGGCCTACGGCCTGACGACCGGCCGGCGGGCCTACGCCGCCAAGAGCCTGGCGGGCCTCGCGCACCTGTTCGGCTCTGCGCCTGCGGGCTGAGCGCCCCCTGCCCGGCAGCACGGCGGCGAAGCACGGGCAGCACGGGGCAGCACGGGGCAGCACGGGGCAGCACGGGGCAGCACGGGCAGCACGGGCAGCGTGCCGTCGAGGCGGGCGATCGGGCGAGCGCCGCACGTCCCACGCTCGCGCCCCGCCGCGGCCCGGCCGTCACCCGGAGCGGGTGATGGGGCCGGGGTACTGTGACGGTGGGGGGAGCACGCCGGGCGACGGCGCGCTGTCAGGTCTCGGAGCGTCGACCGGTGGCGCCGACGGCACCGGTGACGCCGTGCGATCGCGAGGTCGGGGAGCCGGCGATGGACGCTGCACATCCGCCCCAGGAGCGGTTCCGGACCGCTGCGCGCGTGCAGGACGCGGGACCGCCCCCGCTGCCGCGGCTGTTCGTCCCCCGGGGCAGGCTGGAGCGGCGGCTCGACGACGCCGTGGCCGAGAGCGCCGTCACGCTGCTCGTCGCCCCCACGGGGGCCGGCAAGTCCGTCGGGGTGGCGGGCTGGCTGCGGCGGAGCGGCCGTGCCGGCGCGCGCGAGCGGTGGCTCTCCGGCGCGGGGCTGGACCTTGAGCGCCTGCTCGCCGCGCTCGCCGGTGCCGACGGGTCCGCGCGCGCCGGCGGGGACCCGCCGCTCGTCGTCGTCGACGACGCCCACGAGCTGCCCCCGGCCACGCTCCGCGGGGTCGACGAGCGCCTGAGCGCCGCGCCCGAGTCCCTGCGCCTGCTGCTGCTCAGCCGCTGGGACCTGCCCCTCACGCGCCTCGTGCCCGAGCTGCTCGGCCAGTTCACCCTGCTGCGGGGGGACCTGCTGCGGCTCGACGAGCGGGAGGCCGCGGCGCTGATCGCGCCCCTGGCCCGCACCGACGACGCCGTCGGTGTCCGCCGGCTGGCCGAGCAGGCGGACGGCTGGTGCGCGGCGGCGGTGCTCGCGGCGCGCACCGTCGGAGCGGCGCCGGACCCGGGCGCCGCGGCGCGCGACGGGGGCGGCCCACCGCAGGAGCTGGCGCGGCGCGTGGCGGGCCAGGTCTTCGCCGACCTCACCCCCGTGGTCCACGACGCGGCTCGACGAAGGTGCTGCGCGGCGGGAGCTACCTGTGCCACCTCTCCTACTGCAACCGGTACCGCAACTCGGCGCGGTCGCAGAACACCCCGGACTCGTCGATGGG
>NZ_LWGM01000298.1 GCF_001750215.1 Isoptericola variabilis
CACCGCCTCGGGGAGTGAGAAAGCCGCGTCATAGCCGAACCGCATTGAAAGGCGGACGATAAAGGGTGGTAGTCCCGTAGGCGAAATGGCGTGGCCTCCCGGAGGGGATCCCAAGTAGCACGGGGCCCGAGAAATCTCGTGTGAATCTGGCAAGACCACTTGCTAAGCCTAAATACTACCTGGTGACCGATAGCGGACTAGTACCGTGAGGGAAAGGTGAAAAGTACCCCGGGAGGGGAGTGAAATAGTACCTGAAACCGTGTGCCTACAATCCGTCGGAGCCTCCTTTGCAGGGGTGACGGCGTGCCTTTTGAAGAATGAGCCTGCGAGTTAGTGCTCGGTGGCGAGGTTAACCCGTGTGGGGAAGCCGTAGCGAAAGCGAGTCCGAACAGGGCGCCCATAGTCGCCGGGTCTAGACCCGAAGCGAAGTGATCTAGCCATGGGCAGGTTGAAGCGCCGGTAAGACGGCGTGGAGGACCGAACCCACCAGGGTTGAAAACCTGGGGGATGACCTGTGGTTAGGGGTGAAAGGCCAATCAAACTTCGTGATAGCTGGTTCTCCCCGAAATGCATTTAGGTGCAGCGTCGCGTGTTTCTTGCCGGAGGTAGAGCTACTGGATGGCCGATGGGCCCCACAAGGTTACTGACGTCAGCCAAACTCCGAATGCCGGTAAGACAGAGCGCGGCAGTGAGACTGCGGGGGATAAGCTCCGTAGTCGAGAGGGAAACAGCCCAGATCATCGGCTAAGGCCCCTAAGCGTGTGCTCAGTGGGAAAGGATGTGGAGTTGCACAGACAACCAGGAGGTTGGCTTAGAAGCAGCCACCCTTGAAAGAGTGCGTAATAGCTCACTGGTCAAGTGATTCCGCGCCGACAATGTAGCGGGGCTCAAGCACACCGCCGAAGCCGTGGCATCCACACACGACCCTAGCCTTCGTGGTTCAGGGGTGTGGATGGGTAGGGGAGCGTCGTGTGGGCGGTGAAGCCGCGGGGTGACCCAGCGGTGGAGACCACACGAGTGAGAATGCAGGCATGAGTAGCGAAAGACGGGTGAGAAACCCGTCCGCCGAATGACCAAGGGTTCCAGGGCCAGGTTAATCCGCCCTGGGTAAGTCGGGACCTAAGGCGAGGCCGACAGGCGTAGTCGATGGACAAGGAGTTGATATTCTCCTACCGGCGAAGAACCGCCCATACCGAGCCCGGTGATACTAACCACCCCAAACCACCGCCGGCACCTTCGGGTGCCACTGGTGGGGCGGCGTGGGACCTGAACCGGTAGTAGGTAAGCGTATTAACAGGGGTGACGCAGGAAGGTAGCCCGGCGTGGCGATGGTAGACCACGTCCAAGGCCGTAGCCCGGTGTGTAGGCAAATCCGCACACCACCGAGGGTGAGAGCTGATAGTGACCGCGTATGCGGGAAACGGGTGATCCTCTGCTGCCAAGAAAAGCCTCGACGCGAGGTTCTAGCCGCCCGTACCCCAAACCGACTCAGGTGGTCAGGTAGAGAATACCAAGGCGATCGAGCGAATCGTGGTTAAGGAACTCGGCAAAATGCCCCCGTAACTTCGGGAGAAGGGGGGCCCGAACCGTGAACCCGCCTAGCGTGGGCGAGCGGGGACGGCCGCAGAGACCAGGGAGAAGCGACTGTTTACTAAAAACACAGGTCCGTGCGAAGTCGCAAGACGATGTATACGGACTGACGCCTGCCCGGTGCTGGAAGGTTAAGAGGACGGGTCAGCCGCAAGGCGAAGCCCAGAATTTAAGCCCCAGTAAACGGCGGTGGTAACTATAACCATCCTAAGGTAGCGAAATTCCTTGTCGGGTAAGTTCCGACCTGCACGAATGGCGTAACGACTTCTCCGCTGTCTCAACCGCGAGCTCGGCGAAATTGCACTACGAGTAAAGATGCTCGTTACGCGCAGCAGGACGGAAAGACCCCGGGACCTTTACTATAGCTTGGTATTGGTGTTCGGTGCGGCTTGTGTAGGATAGGTGGGAGACTGTGAAACCCGGCCGCCAGGTCGGGCGGAGTCATCGTTGAAATACCACTCTGGCCGCTTCGGACATCTAACCTCGGTCCGTGATCCGGATCAGGGACAGTGCCTGGTGGGTAGTTTAACTGGGGCGGTTGCCTCCCAAAATGTAACGGAGGCGCTCAAAGGTTCCCTCAGCCTGGTTGGCAATCAGGTGTCGAGTGCAAGTGCACAAGGGAGCTTGACTGTGAGACCGACAGGTCGAGCAGGGACGAAAGTCGGAACTAGTGATCCGGCGGTGGCTTGTGGAAGCGCCGTCGCTCAACGGATAAAAGGTACCCCGGGGATAACAGGCTGATCTTGCCCAAGAGTCCATATCGACGGCATGGTTTGGCACCTCGATGTCGGCTCGTCGCATCCTGGGGCTGGAGTAGGTCCCAAGGGTTGGGCTGTTCGCCCATTAAAGCGGTACGCGAGCTGGGTTTAGAACGTCGTGAGACAGTTCGGTCCCTATCCGCTGCGCGCGTAGGAAACTTGAGAAGGGCTGTCCCTAGTACGAGAGGACCGGGACGGACGAACCTCTGGTGTGCCAGTTGTCCTGCCAAGGGCACCGCTGGTTAGCTACGTTCGGGAAGGATAACCGCTGAAAGCATCTAAGCGGGAAGCCTGCTTCAAGATGAGGTTTCCATCGCCCTTCGAGGCGTGAAGGCACCCAGCTAGACCACTGGGTAGATAGGCCGGATGTGGAAGGCAGGACCAACGACTGCCGCAGCTGACCGGTACTAATCAGCCGACAACTTCAACACCCACACACGTTTTGCGTGTTCGCGTCCACTGTGCGGTTCCCGAGACACGGGCCCCACGACCAACCCCCGGGTTGGTCGTGCCCCACAACTCGACAGCGTTACGGCGGTCATAGCGAAGGGGAAACGCCCGGTCCCATTCCGAACCCGGAAGCAAAGCCCTTCAGCGCCGATGGTACTGCCCTGGAGACGGGGTGGGAGAGTAGGACGCCGCCGGACACCC
>NZ_LWGM01000003.1 GCF_001750215.1 Isoptericola variabilis
GTCGGCGGCAGCGCTCGCCGCGCGGCTCGCGGCCGGCAACCCCGCGCCGCACGCCGCCGCGGTGCACGTGCCCGCGGACGTGCCCGGCGTCGACCCCGTGTGGGTCGTGAGCGCCTCGCCCGAGCTGTACCTCGCGCTCGTGCCGGGCCGCGAGGGCGCGGTGGTGCGCTCGGGGCCGATCAAGGGCACCGCCCGCACGCCCGCCGGCCTGGCGGCCAAGGACCGCGCCGAGAACGTCATGATCACCGACCTGGTCCGCAACGACCTGCAGCGGGTCTGCCGGCCGGGCACCGTCGCCGTGAGCGACCTGCTCGCCGTCGAGCCGCACCCCGGCCTGGTGCACCTCGTGTCCCGCGTGCGGGGCGTGCTGGCCGACGACGTCGCCGCGGCCCCGGACCTGTGGGCCCGGCTGCTCGCCGCCACGTTCCCGCCCGGGTCCGTGTCGGGCGCGCCGAAGTCGGCGGCGCTGCGCATCATCGGCGAGCTCGAGCCCACGGCGCGCGGACCGTACTGCGGGGCGGTCGGCTGGGTCGACGGCGACGCGGGCCGCGCCGAGCTGGCCGTCGGCATCCGCACCTTCTGGTGGGGCGACGGCGTGCTGCGGTTCGGTACCGGGGCCGGCATCACCTGGGGCTCGGACGCGGCCGCGGAGTGGCGCGAGACCGAGCTCAAGGCCGAGCGCCTGGTCGGGCTCGCGAGCACGGACGGCGGCGACGGCCGGGGGCGATGAGAACCGCGCACCGGCGTCGTCGGCCCGGCATGGGCATCGTCACGTGCGACCTCTCCGTCACCCTGGACGGCCTGTCCGCCACCGCGGACCAGTCGCTCGAGCGGCCCTTCGGGGCGCTCGACGACACCATCCTGCACGGGTGGTACTTCGACCATCCCGACGACCATCCCGAGTTCGGCCGCGGGCTCGCGGCCGGTGCGTTCGTCATGGGCCGCAACATGTTCGGGCCCGGCCGCGGCCCGTGGGACCTCGCCTGGACGGGCTGGTGGGGGCCCGAGCCGCCGTTCCGGGCGCCGGTGTTCGTGCTGACCCACCACCCCCGCGAGCCGGTGGAGATGGCCGGCGGCACCACCTTCCACTTCGTCACGGACGGCCCCGAGGCGGCGCTGCGGCGGGCGCGCGAGGCGGCGGGGGAGCGGGACGTCGCCGTCTCGGGCGGGGCCACCACCATCAACCAGTACCTCGCCGCCGAGGTCGTCGACGAGCTGCGGCTGCACGTGGTGCCGTACGTCGCCGACGCGCCCGGCGTGCGGCTGTTCGACGGCGTCGGGCCGGGCGCGTGGACCGCCGTCTCGGGCCGCTGGACGCCGGAGGTGTCGCACCTGGTGTACCGCCGGTGAGACCTCCGGCACACTGGCCCTCATGAGCGCAACGGTGATCTGGGTGGCCGGCGAGTTCGTCGGCGAGGGCGAGCGCGCGCTGAGCGCGGTGGACCACGGCATCACCGTGGGCGACGGCGCCTTCGAGACGTGCACGGTGGTCGACGGGCAGGTGTTCGCGCTCACCCGCCACCTGCGCCGGCTCGAGCGGTCCGTCACCGGGCTGGGGCTCGACGCCCCCGACGAGCAGCAGGTGCGCGACGGCGTGTCCGCCGTCGTCGACCGGCTCGGCCGGGTCGACGGACGCCTGCGGATCACGGTCACCGCCGGGCCCGGCCCGCTCGGCTCGGGCCGGGCGCCCGCCGCGCAGACCGTGGTCGTCGCCGCGGCCGAGAGCGCCATGGCGCCCGAGGGGCGCGCCGTCCGCTCGCCGTGGACCCGCAACGAGCGGTCGGCGATCGCCGGGCTCAAGACGACGTCGTACGCCGAGAACGTCGTGGCGCTCGCGGACGCCGTGGCCAAGGGCGGCGACGAGGCGCTGTTCGCCAACACGCTCGGAGACCTGTGCGAGGGCACCGGGACCAACGTCTTCGTCGAGCGCGACGGCGAGCTCGTGACGCCGGCGCTCGCCTCGGGCTGCCTGGCCGGCATCACGCGCGCGCTGCTGCTGGAGTGGGGCGCCGAGGCCGGGCTGCCGGTGCGCGAGGCGAAGGAGGGCGAGCTGCCCTTCGCCGTGCTGGACGACGTGACCGCCGGGCGGGCGCACCTGGTGCTCACCAGCTCGGGCCGCAACGTGCAGCCGGTCACGTGGCTGGACGGCGTCGACGTGGCGGTGGGGGAGGTCTCGCGCGCGGCGCGGAAGCTGTTCGACCGGCTGCACCGCGAGCGCCTGGACCCCTGATTCCCGCGGATCTGCGCGGATCGGCGCGGGGCGAGGCCCTGACCTGGGGCGGCGTCGGCGGCGGCGCCGGGCGCGACGCGGGCCGGCGCCGAGGGGCCGGTTTGAGTTCGCGTCCGATCTGTGGCTAATATCGTCCACGCACTCGGGCGATTGGCGCAGTGGTAGCGCGCTTCGTTCACACCGAAGAGGTCACTGGTTCGAACCCAGTATCGCCCACCTTCCCGAGAAGGCCCCTGACCAGCGTTTACGCAGGTCAGGGGCCTTTCTGTTTGTCCATGCAGATGGACAGAAGGGGCCAGATATGGCCCCTGTGGGTCTTCCTAAGACCCACCAGAGACCCACAGGTCGGTGCCAGACGAACACCTGACCACCGGGGAGGTACCAGCACGATGGCTGGAACGAGGCGCGGATTCGGCCAGACCGAACGCCGCAAGAACAGCAAGACGGGCAAGACCTCGGGCTGGCGAGCCCGGTACGAGGGGCCCGACGGGTTCCGATACTCCTTCACCTTCACCACGAAGGCGGACGCTGAGGCATTCCTGCGCGGCGAGGAGGCCTTGATCGCGCGAGGCGCCTGGGTGCCGGTGAAGGCGCGCATGACCGCCGTGTCGGTAAGCGTCGGCGAGTACGCAGTGCGCTCCCTGGCGGTGCGTTCGCTCGCTCCACGCACGCGCGAGGAGTACCAGAGCTACCTCGAGCGCTTCGTCATGGGCCAGCCGCTGGCGGCCATGGCCCTGCGCAGCGTGACGGCGCACGACATCGCTACGTGGCTGACCTGGGTCCGGGGCGAGACCGGACCGACGATGGCAGCGCGCGTCTACGGCCTGGTGTCGTCGGTCTTCAACGCTGCCGTCAAGGATGCGCTGATCGACCGCAGCCCCTGCACGATCCGCGGTGCATCGAGTGCTCCGCGGGCGTCGGCGAAGGCAATCGCCACGCCGCAGGAGGTGGCCGCGCTCATGGAGCACGTGGGCGAGCGCTACCGAGCGTTGATCCTGCTGGCGGCCTGGAGCGGGCTGCGCTCGGGCGAGCTGCGCAACCTGCGGCGCCGGCATGTCGACCTCGACGCCGGCACGATCAGCGTCGAGAAGCAGATCCAGAACCTGCGTGGCCAGGGCAAGGTGGAACGCGACGTCAAGACGGCCGCGGCCCGCCGCACCGTGAACATCCCGTCCGCGGCTGTCGCGGTGCTCGCCGCGCACATGGCGCAGTTCTCCCAGCCGGGCCCGGACGGGCTCGTCTTCCCGTCCCGGGTCGGTACCCCGATCTCCCAGTCGGTGCTGTGGAAGGTGTGGAGTCAGGCGCGCGCGGCGATCGGGCGTCCAGACCTGCGGATCCATGACCTTCGCGCCACCGCCGCGACCATGGCGGCCCGTACCGGGGCGACGATGGCCGAACTCATGGCGAGGCTCGGCCATACGACACCCAGCGCGGCGATGAGGTACCAGGCCGCCGCCCAGGAGGCTGACGCCCGGATCGCCGCTGCACTCGATCACCTGGTCGTGCTGCCGACCGAGGCGCGCCCACGGTCTGACGGCGACGCGTAACGGTCATCGCCGAGTGACTGCCGAGGCCCACACCCATGCAAAGCCTTCGCGTCCGGCCGGATCGATATAGCGGACATGGACGGCCCGTCGCGTCCAGGCCAGGGCCTCACCGGTGGCCTCGAATGACCGGCCTCGGCCGTCCGTGATCCATACCGTGACCGCCAGAGGTTCATCGGGGCGGGTCGGTGTCTCCCGGCGTGCCTCGGCGGGGACCTCCGTTGCGAACTCCCGCACCGGTACCTGCTCGATCCCGCCCTCTCGGTTCGAACGCCTGTTCGATCTACCCATGTGAGTCATCGTATGTCCGGCAAGACGGGGCACGACCGTCGGGGAGCGGCTCGTAAACCGAGTTCGCCTCCAGGCGTGCTGCGATCTGGTGCGAGCGACGTGGGCCGGGCCGCCAGGACCCATGGCGCCCGAACCTAAGACCCACAGGGGCGTCGATGATTTGGTGCGGTGAGCAGGACGGACGTCGCTCCCGTGGTTCCTTAAGACCCACGGGCGCACGGCCTAAGACCCACGCCCCTCGGTGCCCGTCACCGTCGGCGACACAGGTCGTTCGCTTCGGGCCTCGGTGCGGCGCGTCGGGATTGCCCGGACGAGTGCGCGACCGAGCTCGTCGAGGTCGACCCGGATGAGCCTCCCCACCCGGTATCCGGTGACCGTGCCGTCGGCGATCCGTCGGCGAAGAGTCTTGGGGGAGACCTTGAGCAGTTCGGCGGCCGCCTGAAGCGTCACAAGGTTGCCCGGAGCCGAATCGGGCGAGGTGCGTGCGGACGTCGCCCGGCGCGACGTCGACGACTGAGCAGCCATGAGTGCTCCTAGAAGGTGATCGTCTTAGATGCCCGCGTCAGGGGCGGGAGGCTCGAACCGTCGCCGGCTGTCTTCTGGGCTGGTGGTCTCGTGGGCTGGCCGAGCGTGCGGTGACTTGAGCCGGTGATGGATGGCGTGGACCGTCATCGAGTCGTACACCTGGGGCGGCGGCGCGATGAGCCCGTCCTGCTGCGCGAGGTCGGCGATCTCGGCGAGCACGGCCCGTAGTTCCGCCGCGAGGTACTGCGGATGGCCGGTCACCGTGAGGGGCGGCGGCTGTCCCGGGAGGTGGAGGGCGCCGACGCTGCCGAGCACATGGTCGGGCGTGCGCTGGAAGTAGGTGTTTACCGGCACGGTGTCGCCGTCGATGGGCACGTCGGGCGACTGCAGGAAGTCCCGAGATCGCGAAGGCTGGTTCGCGGCGCGCCGAGAGAACAGCAGGAGGTCGGTCACCGCGTCGGTCCCGGTCATGCGGGGCCGGAGCGCGCCGGAGGGGAGGCGGACCGCGCCGACGAGATCGGCCAGGGTCTCGATGGCTAGACGGGGCAGCTCGCTGGTGGCGTCCATGGTGTGGTGGTTGGCCAGCACGGCCACGAGCCCGCCCGGTCGGGCGTTCGCGATGGCTAGCAGGGCCAGCTCGGCATGCATGCTCGTGCGGTTGCCGAGCGCGTGACGCGTGTGCAGCTGCACGTCGGCGTGCGGCAGCACGGATATCACCGCGTCGTACAGGCCGAACCCTCCGCTGGTGCTCCTCTCTCGTGTCGCGGGCCTGTGCCCGGGCGGTCCCACGGTGGCGCTAATCGTGGCGATGCCCGGCTCGGTAGGTGGGCCCAGGTTCAACAGGGCTTCCGCCCCGTCGCCCTGCACGAGGACCCTCCCGCCGGTGAAGCCAAGGCGATGCAGCCCCAACCACAGCTCGCGGCCGACCGCCCGCAGCGCCCGATGAGCGCTGGTGGCGTCCGCGTCCGCTATGGCCTGGCGGTCGGCGCACGTCCGGATGAACTGAGCGTCGTCGTCGGGCGACATCACGGGCCCGCCCGCCGAGCATGTTCGTCCTCGAGGAGGGATCGGGTGCTCGCCTCGATGCGCTGTCGGCGTGCCAGGTCGTCGGCCACGAAGCTTCGGAAGTCGGCGGCACGGTCGGCGATGTTGGGCTCCGGCGGCGCGGTGTTGGGTTGTTCGCCGGGCCAGAAGGTCTGTCGGGACGGTTGGTCTTGGGTCAGCCTGGTTCCGCTCGTGGCGACCCACTCCCGCAGTCGGGCGCACGAGTCGGCGAGGTCGCGCAGCCACGCGTTGGGAGCGGAAGGAGAGGCGTCGGGGTCGTAGCAGGCCAGCCAGTGGGTATGGAGCGCGGACAGCTCCCACACGAGTTCGGGATGCCGGTGCCAAAACGGCGGGACGGTTGTCGCGGGTAGGGCGAAGGTGCGTCGCAACCAGGTGACCCACTCGTCGACCTGGACCCAGGCGATCGCCGCCTCCGCGGCGGTGAGAATTTCCCAGTTGACCGGGCGCGGGGGATCGTCGAACTCGCCCGGGTACGCCGACCTGGCGCCGACAGTGTGCGCGTCCGCGGGGAGCGGAAACCGCAGGCCGCCTTCGAAGAAGTCCTCCATGGTCAACGCCCTGGCTCGGCGGCGTGCGCCAGCGGGGTCACCGTGGTCAGGCGTCGCGACGGGCGCGACTGCTGGCCTCGGCGCTTCCTGGTGGGGGTGCGCACGACCCGGTAGCGCGTGCACGTCGCGTCGTGCCCGATGTGGGTGGCGACGAACGTCGCGTCTCGCGTCATGCCGGCCGCGATAAAGCGGTCGCCCTTGCGAAACCGGCGCGAGACACGCTCGGCGGCGTCCCCGTACACGATCAGGAAGAAGTAGGTCTCGGCGCCGTGCGCGCCCGCGCCGCGGTCTGCGCCCGCCATGGGGACGCGGGCGCCGACCCGGGCGCGCACGTAGTGCAGGCCCCTGCTCGTCTCCTCGAGCTGGCCCATCGACACGATGAACCCGGCCACACAGGTCTCGGTGGGGATGGTCATGACGCCTCCGCGACGTGTTCGGCGGCGGTGCCCGGCTGGCGAACCGCTCTACCCGAAGGTGGGCCGGGAGCGCCCGAGCACCGGTGTGCCGGCACCCGAGGCTGGAGGAGCGTCGGGACGGCGTGCGCAACGTGTCAACCGCATAACGGGGCACAGCGACGCCCCCGCCTCGGGGCGAACGTGCGGTCGTGTGCCGCCACGCGGGCACCGGCGGCGGCAGATGTGCGGCGCATGGGCGTCAGCCGGTTGGGGGTGGCTCTGGTCCGGTTCGGTGACCGAGAAGGCGCTCGATCGCTGCGCGTTCGGTGGCGAGCTGCCCGCCGTCGGGCCGGTCGGTCCACGGGCGCAGGCGGGCGACGAGTGCTGGAGCTGAGCGCAGCAGGATCGTGCCGGTGCCGTAGGGCAGCGTCCGCAGCACGTCGGGCGGCATCACCGGCACGCGGCGGAGGGAGCGTTGGACCGTGCGCGCCCCGTCGGGCCCGACGGAGGTGGTGTCGGTCGTCTCGTCGCGCTCGCCGATCAGGGCGGACAGGTCGCGCAGGTCACTCGCGTCGGAGGCGCCGCCGAGGACCACCTTGACGATGGCGGCGTCCCAGATTGTGCCGGCGGCGCTGGCGCCCCACCGGCTGCGCGCCTGGGACATCGACTGCAGCACCGGCATGGTGGTGATGCCGGTGCCGCCGCCTTCGGCCATGAGCACCGGTAGCGACGGCAGCGGCGCGAGGTTGCCGATCTCGTCCAGCGCCAGGAGCAGCGGCGGGTCGAGCCGTGCGGCGGGGGCCGCGGCCGCCAGGTGGCGCGCCGTCTCCACGAGGTCCTCGACGAAGGCGGCGACCAGCGGCCAGGCGGTCCTGGCGCCGGCGCCCGTGGCCAGCAGGTACAGGGTGCCGTTGCCGGTCAGGAACGCGACGGGGTCGAAGTCCTCACCGGGCCCGGGCGTGACGGCCTCCAGGACCCGTGGGTCGGCCAGGCATGCGAGCGCCTGGGCGACACCCATCCACACCGACTCCCGTGAGCGGGGGTCGCCGTGGATCACCGCATCCAGGGACTCGGCCCAGCCGGGGGCGGCGCGCGGGTCGGAGCGCAGGATGGCCACCGCGTCGGCCGCCCGGGACGCCTCGACCGACCAGGTGAACAGGTCCATCGCGGGCCGGTCGCCGAGGGCGCCGGCGTGCAGCAGCGCCTGCAGCGCGACCCGGGTCTTGCCCTCCCAGAACCCGCCGGACTCCACACCGCCTGCGGACAGGCCGGTGGCGGCGGCGAACCCCGTCGCGCGGATCATCGCGGTCAGCGGGTCCTCACAGCCGCGCAGCGGTGACCAGCGCAGCGTGCCGTGCACGCCGCTGGCGGTGTGCTGCGGGTCGAAGACCGCGACGGGGCCGCGGCGCCGTCGGGCGGTGATCGTGGCGGCGAGGTTGTCGGGGCGGGTGGAAGTCGTGACCACGGCACCTGGCGCGTCGAGGATGGCGTTGATGACCACGTGCATGCCCTTGCCGGAGCGGGGCGGGCCCAGGACCAGGATCGAGTCCTCGACCGAGGCCCACACCTGCTCACCGTGGCAGCGCCCGAGCAGGTAGCCGACGTCCGCCGCCGTCGGCCTGGCAAGGGAGGGGCGCAGGGTCCGCGCCCGGCGGACGAGGGCGCGGTCGGAGGCGAGGGTCACGACGTCGGCGCGGACCGCGGTGCCGACGATGCGGCGCGGGTAGCGGCGGCGGCGCGCGCGGGTACGGAGTGCCAGGCGCCACACGACCGCGATGGCCATCGCAGGCACGAGTAGCACCGCCGCGACGACAGTCCAGTAGACGACGGGGTTGAGGCCGGGCGAGCCGAGCGCCGCCCCCGGGTCCCCGGCACGGCCGAGCACCCGAATCCCGGCCATGAGGCCGCCGGGGGGCGGCGCGGTACCCGCCAGGCCGGCGGCGAGGCTGCCGGCCCCGCGCAGCACCGCCGCGGCTCCGACGGTCACGGCGAGCCCGACCAGCCCGAGATCGGTCAGCGCAGGGCCGGGGGTGCCGCGCCTCACGCGGAGCCCCGGTCCCCGGCTCCCGGCAGCGCGGTGCGGGGGTCGTCGGCGGCCCGTGCCGGATCGGTGACCAGCAGCGTCCCTGACGAGCGCCCGAAGAGCACCACCGGACCGGCCATGCGGGCGAGCAGCGCCGGGGGCAGCCGCAACTCGGCGACGCCGGCCTGGTCGGCGGTGCAGCTGGCGACCACGAGCGCGATCTGGACCTGCTCGCCGGGCAGGAAACCGTCGCCCACGACGCCGCACCGCACCGGCGCCGGCGCGGCCAGGGCGGTGGGGGGATCCGCGGGCGGTGGGGCGGTGTCGCCGGGCGTGACGATCTCGGTGAGCACCCGCCCGTCGGCCTCGTGCAGCTCGACGCGGACGGGGCAGCCCAGGGTGCTCGTCATGTCGCGCACCACCCGTCCCAGCTCGTGCCGCGACGGCCTGGCCTCGCTTTCGCCGGCGGACGGCTGGCCGTCGACCGTGACTGCCAGCCGGCCCTCGGCGTCGACGTCGATCCGGGCGTGGGGCAGCACCGGCGGGACGGGCGGGTGCTGGTGGCTCATCGCGACACCGCCTCGAGGCCGGGCGCTGGCGGCGCCTGGTGGCTTGGAAGGTGTGAGGTCCGCTCGAGACCAGGCGGGTCGCCGGTGGCGACTTGATGGGTGTTGAGCCCACTCAGGATCGCCACGGCGGTGGTGCGCACGCGCTCGGCCGTGGCGGCCACGACCTCGGTTGGGCTCCTGCCGGCGACGCCGGTGGCCCACACCGCGACGTAGGGCACGGTGTACTGGCTGGTGTCGACGCCGTGGGCGGCGCCGACCATTAACGCTACGGATTCGGCCTCGACCTCGGCGATCCCGCGGTGGGCAGCTGCGCCGGTGTTGCCCGGGCCGTGCAGCATGACGTGGGCGAGCTCGTGGGCGAGCGTCTTGACGCGGGCGGCGTCGTCCATGTCGGCCCTGACGGCGACCGTGCCTGCGGCGTAGTCCGTCAGGCCGTTGGCCCCGCCGAGCGCGCGGGCGTCCGGCGCGGGCCGCAGGGCGAATCCTCGAGAGGTGACCTGGGCCGCGAGCCCCTCCCAAAGGCCGTCCGGGGCGTGCCCGCGCAGCAGCCGGGGCTCGGGGACCCGTGGCAGCGGGGCGCCGGTAGTGCTGGAGACGTCCCAGACGTAGGCGGGGCGGACACCGACGAGCGCGGTGCGCACGGTTTCCCCCGGCGCCGGCGCCTCGCGGCGCCGCAGGGTGCGCCACGGGCCGGTCTCGGGGGTGCGGGCGGCTGTCCGTCGGGTGACCGGGGCGAGGATCATGTAGCCGGGGTGTCCGCGCAGCACCTGGCGGCCGAGCGTGCCCCACTGGTGGTAACCGGCGACGTAGGTCGGGGTGGGGTGCTGCACCCGGCCCACCTCGTAAGCGGCGGCGTGCTGGACGTAAATCAGCAGCGTGTTGGAGAACGACCTGGCGCGGAACCGGGCGGCGAACTCCAGGGCGCGTCTCCAGTCGTCACCGCTGACGAGGGCGCCGACAGCCGCGGTGAGGCGGGCCTGCAGCGCGTCGATCTTCGCCACGTGGTCGGCCGCTCGGCCGGGTGCCTCAGGCATCGTGACCTCCCGTCGCTTCGCAATGCAGGTGTGCCGGCGCCGCCGGTGAGCGGCCACCCCTCGGTCGCTCCCGGCCGACCCGCGCCGCGCGCCAGGCCCGGCCTCTCGCAGTCCCGGAAGTGCCTAACCGCGGGCGCGCTGACCGGTCTCGAAGAGCTCGAGCTCGGCGGTGTGCAGCTGGTGCTGGACGACGAACGAGCGCAAGCCCACCCTGGACGCGATGATCCCCGTGTTTGGCCGCAGGCAGTGGCAAGGGCGCCTGCAGCCGCAGGATGACCTGGTCGACAGGCTCGTGGTCGAGAAGCGCCAGCCGGCCGACGGCGAGGTGCCAGGCGCCACGATCACCGTGCTCGTCCGGCTCACGACTGCGCCCGGAACCTCGCGGTGACGTCGCTACGCGAGTTGCCGGCCGGCGACGTCGAGGCGGTACTGGCCGAGCGCGAGGCGGCGCGTCAGTGTCTATGGTGTGGTGCGCCGCTGCCAGCCTCGTCGCGCCCGCAGCGGCGCACCTGCTCCGAGCCGCACCAGCACGCGCTGTCGCGCTGACGCCGCGGACCCCGTGCCCGGGTGCTCACCTGCCGCAGCTGCGGGAAACTGATCGACCGCACCGGTATCGCCGGCGCCGCCCCGGCCCTATGCGACGAGTGCCGGCCGCGCCGCGTAGCCCCGCAGCCGCCGTTCCCGGTCGGGACCCGGTTCGGGCGCTACACGTTGGTCGAGTACACCCCGAGCCTGCCCGGCCTGGCCCGCGCCCGGTTCCGCTGCGACTGCGGGCGCATTAAGGAGCTGCAGGTCTCCAACGTCGCCCAGCGGGGCGCGCACGACTGCGGCGACCGCGTGCGCCACCCGCGCCTGGGCGGCAGGGGCTGAGCATGGCGTACCCCTCCGAGCCTTCGCTCGACGCGCTGCGCCCGTTGAAGTTCGACACCAAGACCCAGGGTCAGCGGTGCCAGCACGAGCGGCTGGACGCCTTCTAGGCCGAGCAGTACACCGGTCGTCGCCCGGAAGCCGTGGTGACCGCACGCGCTCGCGCGGGACCGCCGTCGGCCTGGGCGCCCTGGCCCACGCCACCGAGGGCTTCGACGCGAAAGGGGCGCCCGAGAACTGTCAGGCCTGTTCCATCTCAGACCCAAGGAGAGAGACATGAGTGACGACCGCTTTGTCGGCAAGACCGCTGTGGTGACCGGGGGAGGCGCCGGGATCGGCGCGGCGACGGCGCTGCGGCTCGCCCGGGAGGGTGCGCGCGTGGTCGTCACCGACCTCGAACCCGAGCGCGTCGAGAAGGTTCTCGCCCAGATCCGGGGCCACGATCACGGTGCTTATCCGGCCCGCCTCCGCGAGCGGGGACGCACGAGACGTCGCTGCGCGAGTTGCCAGCCGCTGACGTCGAGACGGTGCAGGCCGACCGCGAGGCGCTCCGCCCGTGCCTGTGATGCGGCGCGCCGCTTGCTGCCGGGGGCTCTGTCGTCTCGCTCATGCGGGGCGACTCCGCCGGGGCGGCACGCCCGGGCTGACCGGCGGCTCTCCGGGCGCCGGTCATGTCGGGCGGGGGTGGGTCTCGTACATGCGTCGTTGGACGAGCAGTCCGGAGAGCAGGGTCAGCGCCGCCACCGTCCACACCGCGCCCCGGAGGCCGACCAGGTCGGCGACCAAACCGGCGAGCACCGCGCCGACGGCGAAACCGCCATCGCGCCACAGCCGGTAGACGCCCACCGCACGCGCGCGCCAGGCCGGGTGGGCGACATCGCCGATCGCGGCGAGCAGTGTGGGGTAGACCAAGGCGGTCCCGGCGCCCAGGAGGGCGGCCGCGACGGCCCACACCGCGAACGTGTCGCCCGCCGCGACTAGAGCCAGGCCGGCGGCCTGCACCACCATGCCAAGGGTGATGAAGCGCTTGCGCCCCCACCGGTCGGACAGGGCGCCGGTCAGGAGTTGGCCCACGCCCCACACCGCGGGGTAGAGGGCAGCCAGGATGCCGATCCGGGCGACCGAGAGCCCGCCCGCGGCGAACAGGACGGGGAACAGGCCCCACGCGAGGCCGTCGTTGAGGTTGTTGACCAGGCCGGCCTGGCTGGCGGCGGACAGCGCCGGCTCACGCAGGCTGGTGTGGGCGAGCACCTGGCGGTCGCTGAGCTGATCGTGCAGGTTCTCGGGCAGGGCCTCACCGCGGCGGGTGTGGCGGGTGGTCTCGAGGCGAGCGTGCTCGCGGGTCTCGCGCACCGCGAGCGTGGACAGCCCGAGCCCCAGGGCGACGTAGGCGGCCCCGAGCAGGAAGGGGGCCGGACGCAGGCCGTGGGCGGCGGCGAGGTAGCCGGTGGCCAGCGCGGTCACCGCGACGGCGCCGTAGCCGGCGGCCTCGTTGAGACCCATCGCGGTGCCGCGTCGGGCGGGCCCGGCCAGGTCGATCTTCATGTTCACGGTGGTCGACCAGGTCAGGCCCTGGCTGATCCCAAGGAGCACGTTGGCCACGACGATCCACGCCCACGACGGCGCCCAGATGAGCAGCAGCGGCACAGGCAGGGCCAGGACCCACCCGGCGACGAGGACGGGCTTGCGCCCGTACCGGTCCGCCCAGGTGCCGGCGAGGTAGTTGGTAGCGGCCTTGGCCAGCCCGAAGGCTAGGACGAAGGTCAGCGACGCGGTGTAGGCGCGCAGGCCGAACTCGCCCTCGGCGAGAAGCGGCAGCACCGTCCGCTCCTGGCCGAGCATCCCGCCGACGAGGGCGTTGACGGCGACCAGGAGCACGAACTGGGCGGCGTTGGCCCGAAGCCCGAGGCGGACCGGCCGGCGTGGCCGCGGGGAGCGGGATCGCGACATGTCAGCTGGCCGCCTGCCAGCGCTCCTCGAGCCGGCCCAGGCGCCACACGGCCAGGCTGAGCAGCCACACGGCGCCCATGAGCGCCACGAGGGCGTAGCCAACGCCGGCCAGGTCCAGCCCGGCGGCCCAGCCCAGGAGGCCGTCGGCGGGCGCGAGGCGCTCGGCCAGCAGCTGCAGCAGCACCACCGTGCCGATGCCGAGCGCGGCCACCACGGACAGCACGGTGACGGTGAGGTTGTAGTACACCTTGCGCACCGGGGCCAGGAACGCCCAGCCGTAGGCGCGGGCCATGAGCACGCCGTCGGCGGCGTCGAACAGGCTCATGCCGGCGGCGAAGAGCACGGGCAGCACGAGGATGGCGTACCAGGGCAGGGTCAGCGCCGCCGTGCCGCCGGCCAGCACGAGCAGCGCGACCTGGGTGGCGGTGTCGAACCCCAGGCCCATGAGCAGGCCGACGGGGTAGGCGTGCCACGGCCTGGAGACGCGCCGGGTGAAGCGGCTCAGCAGGCGCGCCATGATGCCGCGCCCGTGCAGCAGCCGCTCCAGCTCCCGCTCGTCGAGCGCGCCGCCGCGCAACTCGCGAAAGACCCGCAGGATCGCCCGGACGGAGCCGAGGTTAAGCAGGCCAATCAGAATGAGGAACGTGCCGGCGACGACCGAACCCACCAGGCCCAGCGTCTGCTGGAGGGCGGAGTCGCCGTCGGCGACAGGCGCGGCGACGGCCCGCAGGCCGAGGGCGAGCAGCAGCGACAAGCCAAAGACGACGCTGGAGTGCCCCAGCGAGAACCAGAAGCCCACGCTCAGGGCAGGGCGACGCTCTCCGACGAGCTTGCGGGTGGTGTTGTCGATGACCGCGATGTGGTCGGCGTCGAAGGCGTGCCGGACCCCCAGGAGGAAGGCGGTCACGCCCAGGCCCACGCCGAAGACTCCCGTGCTGCCGACGGCCAACTGCTGCGGGGCGACGGCCAGGAGCAGCACGCCCCAGCCGACGAGGTTCAGCAGCAGGACCACCCCGGCCATGCTGGCGAGGGAGCGCCGATCGGCGCCGCCCCATCGGGCGGGCCGGTGCGTCGTCGGGGTCAGGGCAGTGGGCAGGGTCATCGGAGGGGTCCTTCGGGTCGGGCCGTCAAAAGAGCTGGGGGACGGCGCGGGCGGCGGTGTAGAGGGCGACCAGGACGAGCAGCACCGTGAACGCCAGGTTGAGCCGGGCGGGCTTGACCCGAGCGGTGATCCGCGCCCCGAGCAGGGACCCGATCACCGCGGCGAGGGTGAAGGAGGCGATCACTCCCCAGTCGAGCGTGACGTCCTGGCCCAGGCGGGACACCAGCGAGCTGGCGCTGTTGATGGTGATGACCACCAGGGAGGTGCCCACGGCCACCGGCATCGGCATCCGCAGGGCGAGCACCAGGGCGGGCACGACGGCGAAGCCGCCACCGACCCCAAAAAAGCCAGTCAGCAGCCCGACGGCGGTGGCCGTCAGGAGCAGCACGCCGACCGCGCGACAGTCGCAGCGCAAGGGGCGCAGAGACAGCATCGGGGCGGTCCGGGCCTCGACGGTGCCCCCGCCGACGGCCTCGTCCCGGGCGGCGGCGCGGCGCCGTCGCGTCATCACCGCCGCGACCACGAGCATGAGGCCGGCGAACGCCACGAGCAGGACGTTCGGTGGCACCGCCGCGGACAGCTCCGACCCGACGACGGCGCCACCGACGCCGAGCAGGCCGAAGACGACGCCCTGCCCGAGCCGCACCCGACCCGCCCGCAGGTGCGGGACGGCGCCGATGAGGGTGGTGATGCCCACGATCACCAGGGATCCGGTCGTGGCCGAGCGCGGGTCCAGCCCCAGGAGGTAGACGAGCGCCGGGACGGTCAGGATGGAGCCTCCGCCGCCGAGTGCGCCGAGCGTGAGGCCGACGACGAGGCCGATCGGCAGGGTCAGGGCGAGCACGGCGACGGAACCTCCGCAGGGTCGGGCAGCAGGACGGTGCGGCGCGGGCGTGCGCGGGTGCGCGCGTGCGCTCGCGCCGCGAGGTGGGGGAGCGGCGAACCGGACCGTGGGGTTGCGGGCGCGCCCGCAACCCCACGACGGGTCAGGCGGAGACCGGGTCGGTCTCGGAGACCAGCGGCAGGCCCGCCGAGCGCGCGGACAGGTCGAAGCTGTCATCGATCGTGACGACGCGCCGGCCGCTCGCCGCGACCAGCGAGGCGGCGATGGATGCCCGGTAGCCCGAGGCGCAGTGCACCCAGACCTCCCCCTGGGGCAGCTCGTCCATCCGCGTGACGATGTCGTGGATGGGCAGGTGCACGGCGCCGTCGATGTGCGCCGTGCGCCATTCGCTCGAGCGGCGCACGTCCAGGACGGTGACGGGCCGGTGGTGGCGGACCTGCGCCAGGTCGGCGAACGAGGCGGTGGTCAGCGTGGCGAGCGGGCTGTCGGTCCACTCCTCGGGGCGGCCGGTCGCAGCCGCAGCGGGCCTGTCGATCCCGATCCTTGAGAGCTCGCGCTGGGCCTCGGCCACCTGCTCGGCGGACTCCCCGAGCAGCGTGATGGGGGTGCCCCACGGGATGAGCCAGCCGAGGTAGGTGGCGAACTGGCCGTCCAGGCCGAAGTTGAACGTCCCCGGCACGTGCCCGGTGGCGAACGCGGTGCGGGTGCGCAGGTCGACGAGCCACTCGCCGTCCTCCAGGCGCCGACGGATCTGCTGCTTGTCGGCCCGCTCCGGCTCAGACAGGTCCGCGGCGCTGGGGCCCGCGGCGTTGGCCGGCCCCATGTGCACGTAGTAGGCGGGGTAGGCGTCCAGGCCGGCCAGGGTGTCGGCGACGAAGTCCTCCTCGTCCTGGCTCATCACCGGGTTGATCAGCTTCTCCCGCCCGATGGTCGAGGCGGTGGTGTCGCCGCCCGCGGACGTCGCGGCGCAGAAGGACCCGAAGCCGTGCGTGGGCATGACCTTGGTGTCGTCGCTGAGCTCGGCGGCCAGCCGGCGGGCCGAGCTGTACTGGTGGCGGGCCAGGTCGTGGGTGTGCTCCTCGCCCAGCAGGTCCGGGCGGCCGGTGGACCCGAACAGCAGCGAGCCACCGGAGAAGACGGCGGGCTCGGGCCCCTCGAGCACGTAGGAGAGGTGGGTGAACGTGTGCCCGGGCGTCAGCATCGCCCGCACGCGCATGGTGGGGCCGACCTCCACGACGTCGCCGTCACGGATCGGGGTCCGCTCGAACGACACCTCGTCCTCGCCGTTGACGTAGTAGCCCGCGCCGGTCGCCTGCGCCAGCGCGAAGCCGCCGGTGACGTAGTCGTTGTGGATGTGGGTCTCGAACACGTGGGTGATCCGCACGCCGGCCTGGGCGGCCGCGTCCAGCACGCGGTCGATGTCGCGCTGCGGGTCGACGACGAACGCCACCTCGCCGTCATGGGCGAGGTACGTGCGGTCGCCGAGCGACGGGGTCTCGATGGAGATGATCGTGGTGGCCATCAGTGGTCCTCTTTCGATGGTGGACGACGGTCGGGCTCGTGGGCGTGGCGGCGGGACGGCGAGAAGGTCAGGCCTCAGTGGGGGAGGCGCCGGTCACCACCGGGTGGCCAGCGCTGATCCAGCCCCCGGTACCGCCGGCGACCGAGCGGGCGTCGAGGCCGCCACCCACGAGGAAGTCGGCGGCGCGCCGGCTGCGGTTGCCGCTGGCGCAGATGACGAAGATCGGCCGGTCCGTGGGCAGCGCGGACACCTGGGATGGCACCTCGGCCAGCGGCACCAGCGTGGCGCCCGGCACATGCCCCTGGACGTACTCGAACTGCTCGCGGACGTCGAGCACGAACGCCCCGGCAGCCTGAGCCCCGGCGAACTGGTCGATGGAGACCTCGGTCATGACTGCTCCCTTGATCGTAGGAAATACCCCTGGGGGTATTCGAGAGGCTACAACGAGCCGGTCGCCGAGCGCATTCCCGCTCCGGGATCCGCTGGAGTCGGTGGCACGAGGATACCCCGGGGGGTATAATCGTGCCAGAAAGGAGCACCGATGAGCACCCTTACTTTCATGACCCGCCTGCGCGGCCTGTTCGGTCGCACCGAGGAGGACGGGCGCCTTGGCGCCAGGGTCGACGCGGCTCGCGCGGTCGACCTGGTTCGGTCCGGCGCGGCCCTGCTGGACGTTCGCGAGCGGGCCGAATGGCGCACCGGCCACGCCCCGCAGGCCGTCAACATCCCGCTGGGACAGCTGGACGAGGCCCCGCAGCGGCTGCAGAAGACCGGCCCTGTCCTGGTGGTCTGCGCCAGCGGGATGCGTTCGCGCGCGGCCGCCAAGCAGCTGCGCCGGCAGGGTTACGAGGCTGCCAGCATCGCCGGCGGCATGGGCGCCTGGCAGGCCGCCGGCGGCGCCGTGCGGCGCTGATCGAGTCCTGTGACGCGTCACACCGCCCTCGAACCCTCGCGGAGGACCACCATGCCCACCCTGCCCCCCAGCGGCCGGCGCTTGCGTCCCGGGTTGGAGATGGCGACCGGCGACGACGCGGCCGATCGGCCCCCGTTGCCTGCGTCGGGCGCCATCACCCGGTCGCCGCGGCGCCGGATCCTGGCTGCCGTGCTGCTCGCGCCCGCCCTGTTCGTCGGGCTCGTGACCGCCGGCGGTGGCTGGCCGCCCACACCCGCGGTCGCCTGGACGGCGCTCGTCGCGCTCACCGCGGCGGGCGGCGCCGCCACGCTGGCCACCTACCTGCCGGCGCCCGGCGCCGGCTGGCGGCTCGAGCTGGGCTGCGCCCCGTGCGCGGCGGTGTCCGCGCTGAGCGTCCTGGCCGCCGCCTTCCTGCTCCAGTCGGCGCCGCACCAGTGGTCGATGGCGCTGACCGCCACGGTCGTGGTCGGGCTCGGCCTGGCCCGGCGCCTGCCCTCGGCCGGCGCCACCTGCGGCGCCTGACGCCCGGAGCAGGGGCATCGGAATACCGCGAACCCCGGAGCGTTATATACCCCAGGGGGTATCATTCAACGTGGAGGAGAATCGCATGACCGCCGTGAACCTGACCGCCGACACCTTCGTCAACACCATCCGGCAGGACGGCATCGTCCTGGTCGACTGGTGGGCCGCCTGGTGCGGCCCGTGCCGGATGTTCGCCCCGGTCTTCGAGCAGGCGTCTACCCAGCACGCGGACATCGTCTTCGCCAAGGTCGACACCGAGGCCGAGCAGCAGCTCGCCGCCCAGGCCGCCATCACCTCGATTCCCACGCTGATGGCGTTCCGCGACGGCATCCTGGTCTTCTCCCAGCCCGGCTCGCTGCCCGCCCCGGCGTTGCAGAAGGTCATCACCGCCGTGCGCAACCTCGACATGGACAAGGTCCGTGCCGAACTCGACACCCAGGCGGCCGAGGCGGCCCGATGAGCTACGGCATCACCGCCATCGTCGAGCGCCCGTTCGACCGGGCGGTCGCCGACGTGCGTGAGGCGCTGGCCGCCCAGGGCTTCGGCATCCTGACCGAGATCGACCTGGCCGCCACGCTCCGGGCCAAGCTCGGCGTCCAGGTGCCCGCCCAGGTCATCCTCGGGGCGTGCAACCCGCCGCTGGCCCACCGTGCACTGCAGGCCGAGGAGTCGATCGGGCTGCTCCTGCCGTGCAACGTCACCGTCCGCGCCGTCGGCCCCGACCGGGTGGTCGTCGAGGCGCTCGACCCGCAGGTGATGGCCGAGCTCACCGGCAACGGCCGGCTGCGCCCAGTGGCCGACGAGGCCGCCGACCGCCTGCGCGCGGCGCTGACCGCGCTGGAAGCAGCGTGACGCCCGCCGCAACCGTGCCGGCTGCGATACCCACGGGGGTACCTTTGACCGAGCACACCGAGAGGAGCAGGGACATGGAGCTCGATCCGAGCGAGATGGGCAAGGTCGTCAACCGGCTCAAGCGGGCCCAGGGCCAGCTCGCCGCCGTCGTCCGCATGCTCGAGGAAGGCCAGGACTGCGAGCCCGTGGTGACCCAGCTGTCCGCGGTCTCCAAGGCGCTCGACCGCGCCGGGTTCGCCATCATCGCCTCCGGCATGAAGCAGTGCCTGCGTGACCCCGAGAATGCCGACTCCCTCGACGTCGAGAAGCTTCAGAAGCTCTTCCTGTCCCTGACCTGACCCCGCCCGTGACGGCCCATCAAGCTGTGCGCCGCCGCGAGGACAATTGCGCTGCTGTGCCCTGTCGTGGGTCCCCGCACGCCCGACGCGAGGGCGCCTCTCGACGCACCCACCGACCATCCACCCACGGGGTGTCAGAAGGGAGCCGGCCATGTATCGAGCAGTGACGTGCCGCAAGGCCGGCAAGACCACCTGGGCTGCTCGGGCCATGAGCAGGAGCCGTCAACCGGCTTCCTGGCCCGCCGGTTCGGACGGTCCTGAGATGAGCCCGCAGCGCGAGAACCGGGTCGACCGGTGACCACGGCCGGGCGAGTGCTCCTCATCCACGCGTACTCTGACGCCCCTGACGTCCTGACTGCTGCGCTCCGGGTCGCCCGCAACGCCGTCGCGGGCCTCGGCGATGGCGCGACGGTGCAGGTCGTTGTCCAGGGCGGCGCGGTGCGCGGGCTGACCGCCGACACCGCCCTCGAGCAGGACCTCCTCAGCATGATGCAGGAGGGAAGCGTCGACGTCATCGCGTGCCGGAACAGCATGCGCAGCGCCGGTATCGAGCCGGACCGGCTGCTCGCCGGGGTCGGTACTGTGCCCGCGGCCGTCAGCCACCTCGCCGAACTGCAGTGGGCCGGCGCCGCGTACGTGCGCCTCTGACGCCTTGCGCGCCGAGCCCTTCAGGAAAAGACATGAGGTCGACTATCGGCCGCTTGAGTTTGGTGCTAGCGGGGGAGTGGCTGCTCGAGCGCCTGCCGGATGCGCGCCGCGTGCGTTGCGACGGTCCTTCGATAGCCATACCGCTGAGCGTTGAGCTCTTGGCCCCACCGCAGACCCACGTCGCTGGAACAGCGGGCGTCGGCACAGCGCGCGGAGATCAGCATTGCTGGTTCATAACCAGTGTTGGCCGGGAGGTGAACGGGCGCGTCCGCTCGAGAGCGTGCGGATGAGAGTGCTCCTGGACAGAGTCCAGGGACCGGACGGCCAGAGTGAGGCGGCGAAAGGTCGATGCGGCATCTGGTTGCCAGATTGGCAACTAGATGCCAGTACACTCGCTATGACCGAGGACCTCACTGCCGACGACGCTCGCGCAGCGCTTGCCGGCGCCGCCTCCTCCGCCGCCCGCCTGCGGCAGCGTGCCCGCTGGGCGAGCACTCAGCTGCTGGTCCTGGGCCTCGGCATGGGACTCGTGACTGTGTGCGTCGGCCTCGTCGAGTCGAAGCTGCTCGGCGCCGCAGTCTTCGCGGCATGGGGCGCGTTGGCCCTCCTGATGAGCCGCTGGACGCGCCGACGTACTGCGCACCTCCCCGGGACGGGACGCCGTACCGCGCGGTACTGGGCCTGGAGCCTTGCGATCTACGGCGTGGCGATCGCCGCGGGCGGCGACGCCTACGGCGATCCGACCTACTGGGCGCCCGCCGCGGCTGCGGTCACGGCCCCGATGCTCGTCGGCTCCTTCCGGGAGCGACGGGCATGACCACCGTCCAGCACCCGCGCCACGACCTCGACGACTTGCTGACCCACGCCGTCCGGTTCTCGATCGTCGCGGCCCTCGCCGGCGTCGAGAGGGCGGAGTTCGCCGCCGTGCGCGACAGCGTCGAGATCACCGCCCCCACCCTCTCCAAGCAGGTCGCCCTGTTGGAGAGTTCCGGTTACGTGGACGTGCAGAAGGGACGGGTGGGGCGCCAGGCGCGCACGTGGCTGCTGCTGACCGACGCCGGCCGTGAGGCGTACGCCCGACACCTGGCCGCCCTGCGCCGGATCGCAAGACTGCCCGAATGACGCTGGCGCGGAGTCGGCGAACCGCAGATCGAAGTCGGACCCGGACGGGGCCGCCACACATCCCGACCCTCACGAGGAGATCTTCAAGAGCCGATCGCCGGCCGCGCTGGCTCACCACCCTGGGCCTGGACCGACCGAACGAACGGCCGTCGTCTTCGGACCTGCTTCGCGGCCCGGAACCATGGGGGCTGCCGTGGTCATCCTCATGCCCGCGAGCGCGATCACGAGGATCGTGCCGGGGATGTGCCCGCCCACCGAACCGCGCACGAAGGCGCCGGCCATACCGGCGGCCCCGAAGGTGAGACCGGTATGGCCGGCGCACGTTGTCCCGTCGGGCGTGGGCAAGCGTGCTCGTCACCGAGGTGACGCCGATGACGAGCAACGAGGCTGCGATCGCCTTCCTGGGCGGGAGGCGGCTACATGAGCGAGCAGCTGGATGGTGAGTAGGGAACCGCCTCCCCGAGCAGGCCGCAGGAGACGCCCGCCGCCGCCGCAAGACGCAGCGCGAGGGCGGTCGAGATCTCCATGACGTCCGCTCAGACGGACCTGACCGCGACGGGTTGGGGTGCGACCGGGATGGAGCGCACGATGCTCTCGGCGGTCGGGCTGGCCTTCGTGCGGTTCCACGGCATCCTGGACAGGGCCGCGGCCATCGCGCACGAGTCGGACAGCGCCGAGTACGTCAGCCCGGCCCCGATGGCTCCGGCGAGCAGCCCGAGGCGCGGGTGGATCAGCTTGCTGCCGAGGAAGCTGGCGAGGACGAGCGACCCGGCGGCCATCCGGACCTGTCGGTCCATGGCCCAGCGCTGCGCTCCGCGCACGACCTCACCGCCCGCCGACTCGAAGGCGGAGACCCCGCCGGCGAGCACCGTCGCGCCGGTGAGACCGACCGAGGCCAGTCGGTGCTGCGCCTGCCCGGCGCGGACACCGGACTGGCAGACCAGCACGACACCGTCGCCGAGACGGTCGGCCAGCTCACGGGTGTGCTCGGACAGCAGCGCGAGAGGGACGTTGTATGAGCCGGGGATGTGGAGGGACTCGAACTCGGCCGGTGTCCGGACGTCGATGATGGTCAGGTTGTCGTCGGTCAGGCGCTGCATGAGCTCGCCGGGGGTGGTGGTCTCTACGGCGGCGGTGGGGGCCATGGGGAGAAGGGCCTTTCGTGGGAGTCGTCGGACGGGTCAGGAGGAGACGGTGACGGGCTGCGACTGGCGCCAGGACGTCCAGCCCGCATAGCTGCCGTCGAGCTCAACGACGTCGTACCCGGCGCGGCGCAGGGCGCTGGCGGCGACGGAGTTGCGCACGCCGGACTGGCAGTAGGTGACGATCGTGCCGTCGGCGGGCAGCTGGTCCAGGTGCCACAGGACCCGGCCGCCGCTGAGCTGCTCCGAGCCCGGGATGTGGCCTGCGGCGTGCTCGGTCTTGTTGCGGACGTCGAGCAGCAGCGTGGCCTCGACGGAGCCGAGCTCGGCCGGGGAGACGACGGCCGGCGTCATGGTGGCCAGCCCGTCGAGATCGGCGGTGTAGCCCACCACTCGGTCGATGCCGACCCGCACGAGGTGGTCGCGCATCTCCTCGGCGAACGCCTGATCAGGGGCCAGGAGCACCAGGGGGCGGGTCTCGGTCTGCGGGTCGTAGACCCAGGCGCCGAAGCTCGCGGCCTTGGCCAGTCCGGGGACGTTGAGGCTGCGGGCGACGGTCCCGGAGTGCACGGCGTGGTGGTCGCGGGTGTCGACGAAGATCACCTCGTCCGCCGCGAGGCGGCGGGCGAGATCGTCGTTGGACATCCGGTCCACGACCGGCAGATCGCCGAGCAGCCGCGGTCCTTCCTTGTTCTCACGCTTCATCCGCGCGAAGTAGGCGTGAGCGTCGGGCTGTCCGTCGAGCAGCTCGTCGATGAAGCCCTGCTCGTCGTCGTCGCGCAGGTACGGCGCCCACCAGGCGTTGAGACGCTCGTAGCCGACCGTGGTGGAGGGCAGGGCGCCGAGGGCCTTGCCGCAGGCACTGCCCGAGCCGTGGGCAGGGAAGACCTGGATGTGGTCGTCGAGAGTCAAGAACTCGTCGCGCAGCGAGGCGAAGAGCTGGCGGGCTCCCTCGAACCGGGTGTCGACGCCACCTGCGGCCTCGTCGAGCAGATCAGGGCGGCCGAGGTCGCCGGCGAAGACGAAGTCGCCCGTGAGCGCGTAGCCGGGCGTGTCGCTGAACGCGCCGTCGGTCACCAGGAACGCGAGGTGCTCGGGCGTGTGCCCGGGGGTGTGGCGCGCCTCGATGGTGATGTTCCCGATCGAGATCGTGTCGCCATGGCGAAGACGCTTCGCCTCGAACCCGTACTGCCAGTGCTGACCGCCCTCGCCGGACACGAAGACCTCGGCGCCAGTGGTCGCGGCGAGCTCGCGCGTTCCGGACAGGTAGTCGGCATGGATGTGGGTCTCGGTGACAGCCACGATGCGCATCCCGTGCCGTCGGGCGAGGTCGAGGTAGTCAGCGACGTCGCGCCGAGCATCGACGACGACTGCCTCGCCCTTTGCCTGGCAGCCGATGAAGTAGCTCGCCTGAGCCAGGTCCTCGTCGTAGATCCGTTCGAGCAGCATGTGAAGCCTCTCCTTGAGGTCGGTTCCATGAGGCGGTGCCGCTAGTCTGCCAATACCCCGGGGGGTATGCAAGTCCGACTGCTCGCCCCGTGCAGTCAGCCGCCCGTCGCACGCTCCCCGCGCAGGGCGGCACCCCTAGGCGGCCTGGATGGGCCTGGATGGGCCTGGATGGGCACGACCGAGTCGGAAGCGCGACGACGTGGAGCGGCTGCGGCCAGCGCGTCAACCAGGTGGTGCGGGTGTGTCCGCGTCGTGCGCTGCGAGGGGCACCCAGCACGATCCGGGCGCGTCCCTGCTCGCGCGGGATGAAGAAGACCTCGAACCGCCTCAAGCGGGCGCAGGGCCAGCTGGCCGCCGTCGTGCGCATGGGCGACGACGGCGGGGACTGCGCGGACGTCGTCACGCAGTTCGCCGCCATCCCGAAGGCGCTCGACCGAGACAGGTCGCAGTAGGTGGTTCCCGCCAGCTCCACGGGCGAGCGCCCGGTTGCGGCGTCGCGCGCGGCCGCTTCTGGACGGTGATCGCAGGGTCAGTTGCGTCGAGCGCCCCAAACTCCGTTGGCCGCACCAGGCGGACCGGGCACAATGGCGGAACTGCTGCTCGGCTTGGTCGAGCCCAGCGGCCGGCTGCCGATCTCGTTCGCCCGGCACGGTGGGCCAGCAGCCGACGTACTACAACCAGGTGCGCGGCCAGCACGGCGACCGGTACGCCGACCTCACCTAGAGCCCGGCCTTCATCTTCGGCGAGGGCCTGAGCTACACCACGGTGGAGTACACGGACCTCGCGCTACGCTTCACCGACGTGACCGCCGCCGACGTGGTGCGGGCGCGGGTGACGCTGCGCAACACCGGTGAGCGTCCGGCGCTGGAGACGGTGCAGATGTACGTGAGCGACCTGGTGACGTCGGCCAGCTGGGCCGGTCGGGAGCTCAAGGCCTTCCGCCAGGTGGAGGTAGCTCCGGGCGCATCGGTGACCGTCGAGCTGGAGCTGCCGGTGGCGGCCTGCACCATCGTCGACGCTGCTGGCAAGCGGGTCGTGGAGCGCGGAGACATGGAGCTCCGCGTGGGTCCCGGCTCGCGCGCCGAGTCCCTCCCGAGGGCTCGCTTCACGATCCACTGACGGACGAGACGAGCGGCTCCCTTCGACGCAGCAGGCCCATCGGCGCCGTGCGCGTGTTCCTGGCCCGCAGGGTCGCGTGCCGGACCGACGCAGAGGGATGAGGCGTGGTGGTCAGGTCGGCACGGCCGTCCGTCGTCCGGGCCGCGTGGACCATCGGACGCCGGCGACGGTGGCTGCCAGGAGCAGCCCGGCGGCGGCGAGGGTGGCGCCGTCGGGGCCGAGCAGCGGCTGGCCGCGCAGGGCCTGCCAGGTGACCAGCGCGGTCAGTCCTGCGTAGGCGCCGCTCGCGACCAGGACCAGGCGGGTCCGTACGGCTTCCTGGTCGAGCAGGGGGAGGCGTCCGGCGGCGGCACGGAGGCCCAGCGCGAGCAGCGGCAGCAGCTGCAGCGCGTGCATGCCGACGAAGTGCGGGATGCGCAGGTCGCCGCCGGCGGTGCTCCAGCCGGTGATCGGCATCCCGGGGCCGCCGCCGGGAACCCCGACGCTGTGCGCGCCGGACAGTCCCTCGATGCCGGAGGGGTTGCCGATCATCAGGCCGCCGAGGGCGAGCCCGACCAACGAGATCACCATGCCGCACCGGATGGCCCACTGGCCGGGGCGGTCGGCCAGGCGGCGGAAGGCGAGCAGCAGCGCGGCGACCAGGGTGGCCACCCAGAGCACCATGATGGTCAGGCCCATGAGCGAGAACAGCGTCGCGTCGAGCGGGGTGGCGGTGTTGAAGTGGCTGGCCCGGCCGCGCACCACCTGACCGACGAGGACCAGCATCTCGACGACCGCCGCCACCGCGATCACGGTCCCGGCCCACCACAGCAGCCGCGAGGGCCGTGGTCGCAGCGACATCAGCCACGCCCAGGTCATGCCGTAGACGGCGAGCGAGACCGAGAACTTGAGCGGCTTGAGCCAGATCGGCGCCCCGACAAGCTCCCGGTGGTCGACCACGAGCCCGACCACGCACACCACCGCCAGCGCGGCCATCGCGGCGGACAGCAGCATCAGGGGTCGGTGCCAGCTCATCGCCTCGCGTAGCGCGGTCGCGCCGCGCACGGCCAGCGTGCGGGGGCGGCCCGGCGGAGGGGCCAGCACCTCGCGACGGCCTCGTTGGGTCGTGCTCATCTCGTGCTCTCCGATCCGCGACTGGGCGTGCGCCGGTCGGCGCACGTCGACCAGCCAACCGGCGGCCCGTGCCAGGGGCATCAGGGCGGTCCCCGGTATCCACCCTGGTCGTGCGCTCGCCAGGCGCTCGGCGGGCCCGGTGTGCGCCGCCGGCGTGGGCGCCTGCAGGCGCTCGGTCTTGCTCCCAGGGATCGGAAGGCCGGCCGGCTGCCCACCTAGGGCGGCGCGCTCCTGACGCTTGCCTTTCTATCTCCTAGGTGTGGCGATCTAGTCCATGGACGAGACGCAACCGTGGCCCAGCGACTGGTTGCGCGGCGTCCTCGAGGTGTGCGTCCTGCGGGTGCTCGCCGACGGGCCGACGTACGGATACGCCATCACGGCCGCGCTGGCCGACGGCGGGCTCGGAACGGTCAGGGGCGGGACCCTCTATCCGCTGCTCAAGCGGTTCGAGGTCGCCGGCTGGGTGAGCACGGACTGGCGTGCGGGTGAGGGCGGCCCCGGGCGCAAGTACTACGACCTCACGGACGCCGGGCGCGCGGCTCTGCACGAGCGCTCCGCGCAGTGGCTGGCGTTCGCGCGTGCCACGAGCCGGTTCGTGGCGCACGCCGCCCCGCCGGCCGCCACCGCGTCCACCGCGGCGCAGGCCGCGCCGTCGGCCGTCGACATCCACCACAGGGGAGGACACCGTTGATCACGCGACTGCGGCAGCGAGCACAGGAGCGCCGGTACGAGCTCGAGCAGGGCCTCGCCCCGCACGTCGAGCCGGGATGGACGGAGTCGTTCCTGCTCGAGCTGCGGCTCCAGGGCGTCGGCGGCGCCGACATCGGCCATGCGATCGCGGAGGTCGAGTCACATTGCGCGGACAGCGGCGAACGCGCCGCGACGGCCTTCGGGGATCCCGTCGCCTATGCCCGCAGCCTGCAGCTGACGCGGGCCGAGGAGCAGAGCCCGCGAGCGATCGTGCAGACCCTCGTCCCTGGCGCCGTCTCGCTCGTCGGCGTCACGGCCGCGGTGACCGCGACGCCTGCCGTCGCCACCGGCCAGGCGTCCACGGTGAGCTGGGGCACGCTGCTCGCGGTCCTGCTCGGCGTCGTGGCGGTGCTCATTACCATCCGACACACCGGTCCGGCGCTGCGCATCGTCGTGGCTCACCCCGTGCGCGCATGGTTCAGCGCGATGGCAGGTATCGCCGTCGTCGTCTCGCCCCAGCTCGTGCTGGCGGGTCACGAGGCGCTCACGCTGCCCGCACTGCCGGTCCTAGTGGCCGGCGCGCTCGGCATCCTGGTGGTGGCGGCGTGGAATTTCCGCACGACAGCGTTGGCCGACGACCCGGTGGCGTCACCGCTCGCCGGGCCGGAGGGGGCGCCGCGCAGGCGCGGCGCCACGCTGGTCGCAGCCCTGACCGCACCCGTGGGCAGCGCCCTGCTGATCGTGCTGGCCTGGTTCCTGGCAACGCGCTGACTCGCGCCCACGACCCGTCGGGAACGCCGCGGCGAGGCGGTCCACAGCGGGACGGCAAGGCCGCGGCCGGTGCGAGGAGCGACGTCGGCAGGAGCGCGACGAGCCGGGCCACGAAGGAGCCGGTGAGCCGCGGGTGCGCATCGGAGAGCGTCCGCTGCGCGGGCCCGCGGCTCACGGAGGCGCGCTTCCCCGACGGAGCGGCTCCGTCGCCCCGCTCGGCCCTAGTCTGTCCCGTCACCGGGCGTCTGTCCGTCTGGCGCAGGCGCGTGAACTCCAGTCGTGGCGTGAGCCGTCTCGGGTCCGTCCGCCCCGGCAGTGCGGGTGTGCCGCCGGTACCACAGGGCGAGGGCGGCCAGGGCGCCGGTCACGATGAGCAACGGCTCGGGGATGGCAGCCGCGACCGTCAGGAGCCCCGCCTGGGCCTCCGCCAGCACGAGGGCCGGAACCAGCTCGGGCAGTGCCGCCATGCCGTTAGTGCTCAGGAACACGACGCCGACCACGATGAGCAAGACGCCCGTGACCAGGGAGGTGGTGTGCAGGGTGAGCGGGCCGAGGCGCACGGTGCGGCCGCGCAGGCGCGATCTGTCGCGCTGGCCGAGCCTGCCCCAGACTGCCGCCAGGACCAGGAGCGGAACCACCATGCCGGCGGCGTACATCGCCAGCAGCGTGCCCCCGACCACGGCGTTGTCCTCGGTGGCGGCCATCGTCAGCACCGCACCCAGGATCGGACCCGCACAGAACCCCGCGACCCCGGAGACGGTGCCGAGCAGGAACGACCGCGGCAGCCCCGCACGACGCGACGCGCCGGCCTGGACGGACCTGAGGCCCGGGACGACCCTGCCCAGGTCGAAGCCCACGCCGAAGAGCTGCATCGAGCCGAACACCACGATCATCCACCCCGCGACCGTCACGAGGACGTCCCGGTGCGTGGTCAGAGCCACCCCGACGAGGGAGGCGCCCAGCCCGAGCGGCACGAGCGTGATGGCGAGGCCACCGAAGAAGACGGCGCCATGCAGCACCAGCCGGCCACCGGTCCGGGCCGTCGAGGCGAAGAAGGCGGGCAGCAGCAGAGCCCCGCACGGGCTCAACAACGCCAGTGCGCCGCCGAGGAAGGCGGCGAGAAGGCTGACCTCCACGGGTCAGTCCTCCGACTTCGACAGCTCGTCCTGGAAGGCCTCCTCGAAGACCTCGGTGGGCTGGGCCCCGAGGATCGGCGTGTCGCCGAGCAAGAACGCCGGCGTGGAGAAGATCCCGAGCGAGGTGGCCTCGTCGATGTTCGCCTGCACCGCGGCCGCGACCTCCGGCGACGCCAGGTCCGCCTCGAAGCGCTCGACGTCCAACCCGACCTCGGCGGCCACCGCGGTGAGCGCCTCCGCGCTCAACTCCTCTGCGGGGCGCTTCTCTCCGCCCTCGAACAGCGCATCGTGATACTCCAGGTACTTGCCCTGCAGCGACGCAGCGTAGGCGGCCTGGGCTGCCTGCTGCGAGACCGGACCGAAGGCGTTGATGTCGCGGAACTCCACCCGGAGCGTCCCCTCGTCGGCGTGCTCGAGCATCGTCGGCTGCGTCGCCGCGCTCCACGAGGCGCAGAACGGGCACTGAAAGTCCGAGTAGACGATCAGCGCGACGGGTGCGTCAGCGGGTCCCACCGCCATCGGGTCTTCCGGGTCACGGCGCGCCATGTCGGGAAGCGGTGGCTGTTCGGGCTCCTCCACCTTCGCCACGGGTCCGTCCACCACCGCGCTGTCACCCGCCGGCGCCCCCTCGACCGCACTGCGCTCGCGGCTCGCGAGCAGCGAAACTACGAGGAGCGCGGCGGCGACCGCGACGACGACGACCGGGATCAACCACGAGCGGCGTCGGGAGGGAGCGTTCAGGGACGGCATGGGATCGCTTTCTGTCGAGAGCCGGGGTGGCCGGCGGCGCCCTCCTACGCGCAGGGGAGCCGCACGGCAGAGCAACTACTACTTTCCATAGTAGCCTTCTATGCGGCATAGTAGGCACGTGATCCTCGAGCGTTCCAAGCCCAGGCGAACGACGGGAGGCCGTGTGGCCGACGCCCTGCGCGCGCTCCGCGACTGGGGCCCGCGTCAGGTCCTCACCGGCGTGGTCGCCGCCACGGCGGTGGCCGTGACGATCGGCGTGCCGACGGTCCTAATCCCAAACCCGGTCTTCAGCCGCGAGATCCCCATCGCGCCATGGAGCTACCCCGTCTGGGTGGTCACCTCGGTGCTGGCCGGACTGCTGGTAGCCACGTATGTCGGGCCGGTCGGCGGGGTGCGCGCCAGGGACGCCGCAGGCGGCGACCGTGCGGGCGTGGCGGGAGGCCTGCTCACCTGGTTCGCGGTCGGGTGCCCGGTCTGCAACAAGCTCGTGCTGCTCGCCCTGGGGTACACCGGCGCGCTGACGTGGTTCGCGCCCTTCCAGCCGGTGCTGGCCGTGGCGGGGGTGGCGCTCACCGCCGCCGCGCTGGTGAGCCGGCTGAGCGGGCAGGTCGCCTGCCCAGTGCCGGTGCAGCGTGGATGAGCCCATGACGGCCCGGCTGGGTGACCTCGAGAAGGAGGTCATGGACATCCTGTGGGACTGTCGTGCGGAGGTCTGCACCCGTGACGTCCTGGCGCGCACGTCTCGAGAGCTCGCCTACACGACGGTCGCCACGGTCCTCAACAACCTGGTGCGCAAGGGGCTCGTCGAGCGTGTGCCGGCGGGACGCACGTGGGCATACCGCCCGGTGCTCAGCCGCGGCGAGTACACCGCGGCGATGATGACGCAGGCGCTGTCGGCCAGCACGGACCACCACGAGTCCCTGCTCCACTTCGTCGGGACGATGTCGGAGGCCGATGTCCGTCTGCTCCGCGGCCTCCTGGCGGCCGGCCCGGCCCAGGCCGGCGAGGACGGGGACGGCGCGTCGTGACCGCGGCGGTCGCAGTCGCCGTGCTGGCGAGCCTCCTGGTCACCGGCGCGACGGCGGGTCCTCGCCTCCTGCGCCGGCTGGACGGCGGGCTCAACGCGCGCCCGCGTCTCGGCGTCGGCGTGTGGACCGCGGCGTCCGTGCTCTGGGTGACGGGGCTGCTCGCCCTCGGGCCGCTGCTCGCGTGGACGGTCAGCGGGCCGAGCCTTCCGGGCCCCGTGGGGGCCGTCTGTCGCCGCTGCCTTATCGCGGCCAGCCCGTTCGGGTCCGCGCCGTGGGCCACCTGGCTGCCCACCTACGCCGTCGTCCTGGTGCCCGCCTCTGTGGCGCTGGCGCTCCTGGTCGTGGCGGTGCGGTCGGCGGTGCGCAGCCGACGGTCCTGCGCGACGCACCTGCGTGCCCTGCGGGCCGTCGGCGCGCAGCAGACGGTCCGGGGCACCACCGCGTGGGTGGTGCCGAGCCCGGACCGGCTCGCCTACGCGCTGTGCGGCGGTGGCATCGTCCTCAGTCAGGGCACGATCGATGGGCTCGACACCCGCCAACTCGACGCGGTGCTGGCCCACGAGCGCGCCCATCTTCGCGACCGGCACCACCTGGTGCTCGGCACGCTGCGGACGCTCGCCACCGTCCTCGGCTGGATCCCGCTCGTCGGCGGGGCGGCGTCCGCGGCCGCCGGCTTCGCAGAAATGGCCGCCGACGACGCCGCGCGGCGTGCCGTGGGCACCCGGGCCCTGGCGGGGGCGCTCCTGGCTCTCCAGCCGGCCACCGCGCAGGCTCCGCTCGTGAGCTCCGCACTGCACGCCGGGCATCATGAGCCGATCTCGCGCGTGCGGCGCCTCGTCGCACCGCCTGCGCCACTCTCTCGAGCCGCGCTGGCCGTCGTGGCGGTCTACCTGGCCGCCCTGGGTGCCTCGGTCGTCCTGGTCGTGGCTCCATACCTGGCGCTCGGGCTCACCGGCTCCTGCTGACCACACCGGTCGCGGCGTCGCTCGGGCGCACGCCTGTCCGTGGGCGGAGCTAACCGCACGGCGCGGGGGCCGGGGCAGAACTGCGACCTGCCCCGCGATCGACCGCATTGTCGTCGCGGTCGCGCCCTGCACGAGCGGTGGCCGGGGCCCCGCTCTGCTTGCGGGCGTACGCGCGCGCCGCCCGTACCCGGTCGCCGCACCGGGTCGAGCACCAGTGCCGGCGCCCGTGCGTGCGCACGAGGAACCGGTCGCAGGGCGATGCCTCACAGCGGGCGACCTGGGCGGCTCGGTCACCGGTCAGCAGCGCGGCGGCGTCCTCGGCAATTCGTGCCATCGCGTGCTCGACCAGCTGCGTCACGGGATGTGCGGACGCCCGGTAGAGGCCTCGACCGGGCTCGTGGTCGAGGAGCAGTGCATTCGGCGCGCTCGTGAGGGCGCGGTTGATGGCGTCCAGCGCCCGCTGCGGGGGGCGCTCACCCGCCACGTGCGCCCCGAAGACGGTGCGCAGGTCGTCGCGGAGGCCGACAAGCTGGTGCTGGCAGTACGCCAGCAGGGTGGTCCGCTCGGGGACCAGGTGGTGCCCCACGAGCCAGGCGGTCGCCTCCTCCGGGTCGGCGAGCTCGTCGACCCGGCGCCCGCCGGGCAGGCTGACGGCGCTGTTCAGCAACGCGACGCTGACGTGCTCGTCGGCGCCAGGAGCAGCGGGAAGCGGGATGTGCGGCATCTCTCTCATGGTACTCGATGTGGTTTGCCAGGAGACTGTTGATAGTCTCACGCTCTACGGCACCAATTCCCGTGAGATCCGAGGAGCTCCATGACCGCCGCGCCGCCTTCGGGCACCGCCCCCTTCGTCCTCTCAGTGCTGGACAACGCGCACACGGGCGTCGGGCAGACCGTGCAAGAAGCGTTCGATGAGGTCATCGCGCTCGCTCAGCTGGCCGAGCGGCGGGGTTACCACCGGTTCTGGATGTCGGAGCATCACGGCATGCCGGCTGCGGCGACGTCGTCGCCGCAGCTGATGCTGGCGCGGCTGACCGGCGAGACCGACCGGATCAGGCTCGGTGCCGGCGGGGTGATGCTGCCCAACCATGCGCCCCTGTTGGTCGCCGAGCAGTTCGGCATGCTCGAGGCGCTGGCGCCGGGTCGGATCGACCTGGGACTGGGGCGTGCGCCCGGCACCGACCTGGCGACCGCGGCGGCGTTGCGCCGTGGTCGCGATGCCAACGACGGGTTCCCCGAGCAGGTGCTCGAGGTGCTCGGCTTCCTCGCCGACGACTTCCCGCCCGGCCATGCGTACCGTGACGTCCACGCGGTGCCGGGACCGTGGCAGGCCGACCAGAACCGGGTGGGCCGTCCCACGACGGCGCCGGAGGCGTGGATCCTGGGCTCCTCGCCCTACTCGGCGCGCCTGGCCGGCCAGCTCGGGCGGCCCTACGCCTTCGCGCTGCAGTTCGGTGACGCCGACGTGGCCTCGGCCATGCGGCTGTATCGCGAGAGCTTTCGGCCCTCCGCCGTCCTGGGTGAGCCGTATGGCCTGGTCAGCGTCGGGGTGGTGGCCCATGATGATCCGCGCGAAGCGCGGCGCCAGGCGGCCTCCGCGGCGATGGCCATGCTGCGCATGTTTCAGCGCAAGCCCTACGGGCTGCTGCCGCCGGAGGAGGTCGAGCAGTACCGGGCCACGCTGCCGGAGCAGCAGGTCCTCGACGCCTACACGCGGCGCTTCCTCAACGGCACGGCCGCCGACGTCGCTGCAGGCTTGGAACAGATCCATGCCAAGACGGGAGTTGACGAGGTCATGCTTGTGGTCATGGGCCACTCGCGCCAGGTGCAGGCTCGCACCGTGGAACTGATCGCCGACCATTACGCGATGCCCCGGCGCTGAGGCGGAACGCGGAACACGGACCGCTTGGCGCTTCACGCCTCTCGCGACCGTCCTGCCGGGGCGGCGCCCAGGATCCAGGCGGAGTGCCGCGCGGACCGGCAGAATCGCAGGTTCGCGTGCGACCGCGCCATGTGCCGCGGGCGGCCATCTACCGGACGAGTTTGCCCGACGAGGCCGGGCTGGCGTGGCCAACCGGTCGCAGGCGTCAGGCGGCGCGGTCGACCGCCGCGTGCGTGAGGTCGAGCAGCACGCCGCGGCCCGGCTCCTGCAGCCCCGCGGACTCGAGCGCGGACGTCGCGCGGCCGGCGAGGTCGCCGATGAGCTCCTCGACCCCCGCGAGGGCGCCGGCGTCGACGACCGCCGCGCGCAGCGCCGCGACCGCCGCGTCGTCGAGGTCCGGGTCGCCGAGCCGCTCGGCCAGCAGGCGGCGCTGGGCGGCGTCGGCGCCGGCCATCGTCCGGGCCATGAGCACGGTGCGCTTGCCCTCGCGCAGGTCGTCGCCCGCCGGCTTGCCGGTCACGCCGGGGTCGCCGAAGACGCCGAGCACGTCGTCGCGCAGCTGGAACGCCTCGCCCAGCGGCAGCCCGGCGGCGCGGACGGCCGCCACCTGCTCCGGCGTGGCACCGGCCAGCAGCGCGCCCACGACGAGCGGCGTCTGCACCGAGTAGCTGGCCGACTTGGCGCGCAGCACGGCCCGCGCGCGCTCCTCGTCGGCGGCGGGGTCCTTGCCCCACGGTTCGGCCTGCACCAGCACGTCCAGGTACTGGCCCACGATGACCTCGCTCTGCATGCGGTCGAACGCCGCGCGGGCGGCGGGGGCCACCTCCGGGCCGGTCAGCTCGAGCGCCTCGGACAGCTCGCGCTGGCAGGCCACCAGGCACAGGTCACCCAGGAGGATCGCGGCGGAGACGCCGAAGTGCCCCGCGTCGCCGGCCCAGCCGCCGTCGGCGTGCCGAGCCTGGAACGCCCGGTGCGCGGTCGGGTGCCCTCGGCGGGTGTCGGACTTGTCCATGACGTCGTCGTGGAGCAGCGCGGCGGCCTGGAAGAGCTCCAGCGCCGCGCCGGCGCGCACGGCCGCCTCGCGCCGCGGACCCTCGGCGGGGCCGCCGTGGGCGCGGAACGACCAGTAGGCGAAGGCGGCGCGCAGGCGCTTGCCGCCCGACAGCAGCACGGCGGCCTGGTCGGTCAGGGCGCGGGCGGCGTCGCCGTGGCCGGCGATCTCGGTGGCGAGGGCGTCGAGGTGGCGGCGCACCGCGGCGTCGACGTCGGGGCGGAGGTTCTCGAGGTCGACCAGCGGCGCAGGCATGTGGGCAGCCTATCCGCGGGGCGGGCGGTATCCGCGCAGGTCACGCGGCGCTCGCGGGGCCATCCGCCAACGGCGAGCGTCCGCGCCAGCTGAACCCGCCCGATAGCGTCAGGCCATGCTTCCCGCTGCCATCCCTAGTCCGCCCCAGGGCGAGTGGTACCTCGGCCCGATGCCCGTACGCGCGTACGCGTTGGCGATCCTCGCGGGGATCGCGGTAGCGGTGATCCTCACCCGCCGCCGGCTACGGGCACGTGGCGGCGACCCCGCACACGTCCTCGACGTCGCGTTCTGGGCCGTGCCGTTCGGCATCGTGGGGGGACGGCTCTACCACGTGGTCTCGTCACCGGACGGGTACTTCGGTCCGCACGGGCAGCCGTGGCGGGCATTCGCAATCTGGGAGGGCGGCCTCGGCATCTGGGGCGCGGTGGCCCTTGGCGCGGTCGGCGCGCACATCGGCTGCCGCCGCGCGGGCGTACGCTTTTCGACCTTTGCCGACGCGCTCGCGCCCGGCCTGCTAATCGCCCAGGCGATCGGGCGGCTCGGCAACTGGTTCAACCAGGAGCTCTTCGGCGCCCCCACGGCGCTGCCCTGGGGGCTGCGGATCGACCACGCGCACCTGCCGCCCGGATTCGTGCCCGGGACGCTGTTCCACCCCACCTTCCTGTACGAACTGGCATGGAACCTCGCCGGCGCGGTCCTGCTGGTGTGGCTGGAACGACGGCTGCGGCTCGGTCACGGCCAGGTGTTCTGGATGTACGTCGTCGTCTACACCGTCGGCCGCGTGTGGGTGGAGCTGCTGCGCATCGACCCGGCCGAGATGGTCGGGCCGTTCCGGCTCAACGTGTGGACCTCGATCATCGTCGCGCTCGGCGCCCTGGTCGCCCTGGCCGTCAGCCGCAAACGGTTCGGTCCATGGGCCGGCCAGCCGTCGGCCACGCCCAGCGGTCCGCCAGCCGCACATGGCACGGCCGACGCCGGCGCCGCGGGCGCGAGGCCCGCGGCCGCGCGCACATCCGCACCGCACCAGTGATCGCCGGTCGGCGACCGGATACCGGCGGCCGTGCGCGAAACGACCGAGGCATCACCGCCGCCACCACCACCACCACGGGGCGTCGCTCGCGGTCGTGGCGCCGCGAACGGGGGATCGCCGTCCGCTCAGCCGAGGACCACCTGAGCGGCGGTGACGGCGGCGACTACGAACACGACCACCGCGAAGGCGACCTGCAACGCGCGACCGCTGACCCGCCGGGCCGCGCGGGCGGTCACCAGCGACGCGACGACCGCAGGGATGGCGAACGCCAGGGCCACCGGCCAGTCCGGGCTCGTGGTCCCAGCGTGGGCGACGATGCCCGCCAGAGAGTTGACCACCGTGACGGCCAGGGAGGTGCCGATCGCCAGGCCGATCGGCAGGTCGAGCGCCAACACGAGCGCCGGGACGGTGATGAAACCGCCGCCGATCCCCAGCAGGCCGGTCAGGAACCCCACGACGGCGCCGACCGCGGCAGCCCGCAGGGCCCAGAACCGCGGGCGGGTCCCGGCGGTGGCCCGGCTCGGCCGGGGGCGCAGCATCTGGACACCGGCCACGACCATGAGCACCGTGAAGCTCAGGAGCACGACGTCCTGGGGGAGCCGGGCGCCGGCCGCCGTGCCCGCGAACGCGGCGGGGACGCCCCCGGCGACGACCACGCCGACCGTGCGCCACTCGACGCCCCCGCGCAGGCGGGGTGCAAGCGCAGCGATCGGTGCGACACCTCCCATGACCAGCGACGTCGAAACGGCCGTGGCGAGCGGCACCCCGACGACATAGACCAGGGCCGGCACGGCGATGATGCCGCCACCCGCGCCCATCAATCCGGTGAGCGCGCCGACGACGAGCCCGAATCCGATCAGCCCCACGAGCATCCTCAAACTCCCATCCGACGCCGCACCGCTGCGCACGCTCCCGGTCGAGCGGCCGCGCGGTGCGGCCGCCGGTGGCCGCTCCGTCGCCGACGGCGCCCGCTCGAACCTCTACCGTAGCGGACCCGACCGAGCGCTCGGTCGGGTGTTGACGGCCGCCGGGGGTCGGCGTAGCGTCGCCGTCACGCAACCGACCGTGCGCTCGGTCGGGTTCATTCCAACTGGGGACTTCAACGAGGAGGCCTCTCCATGTCTGCATCTCAGCCCCTCGGTGCGCCGACGCCGGCCGCCGCGAACCACGTCTCCGACCCGACCGAGCCTCAGCCGCTGATCCCCGCCCCCGTCGACCGGGCCAGCGGGAAGGTCATCGCCACGATGGTGCTCGCCCGGCTGGGCATCATGCTGGCGCTGCTGACGCCGCTGACCGCGGGCCTTACCCTCAAGCTGCAGAGCCTGGTGGGCCCGGACCAGGTGGTCGGCACGCTCGGCCTGATCACCTCGCTCGGCGCGTTCAGCGCACTGTTCTTCGACCCGGTCTTCGGACGGCTCAGCGACCGCACGACCAGCCGCTTCGGGCGCCGCCGCCCGTGGCTGCTGATCGGCTCCGGGGGGCTCATCGGGGCGCTCGTCCTGATCGCCCTAGCTCCCAACCCCGCGGTCGTCGGCATCGGCTGGGTGCTCGGCCAGATGCTGGCCAACGCCGCCGTCAGCGCCCACACCGCCTCGATCGCCGACCAGCTGCCGACTGTCCAGCGCGGCAAGGTCAGCGGCGCCATCGGCGTCGCCCAGCAGGCGGCGACCCTGGGCGCCGCCTACGCCGCACAGTTCCTCGGCTCGCAGATGCTGCTGCTGTTCCTGGTGCCGGGGATCGTGGGCCTGGTGCTCGTGGGGCTGTACGCCCTCGTGCTACCGGACCGGCAGCTGCCGCGCCGCCCGCGCGGCGAGGGCGGCTTCCGCCTGGCGGTCAAGACGTTCTGGGTCAACCCCGCCAAGCACCCCGACTTCGCGCTGACCTGGGCGTCGCGATTCCTGCTGGTCCTGGCCAACTTCATGTTCACCACGTTCCGGCTGCTGTGGATCCAGCACGAGTTCGGGCTCACCCCGCAGGCCGCCGCGGGCATCATGTCCACCGGCGTGCTGTGCTACACGATCTCCCTGGTCGTCGCCGGGCAGCTGGCCGGCTGGCTCTCGGACAAGATCAGGCGGCGCAAGCCCTTCATCGTCGGCTCCGCGCTGATCTTCGGCGTCGGCACCTACCTGCTGGCGCACGTCACCGACCCGAGCCACTTCTTCGTCGCCGAGGTCGTGCTGGGCATCGGGTTCGGCATCTACGTCGCCGTCGACCTGGCGCTCGTGATGGACGTGCTGCCCAACCCCAACGACACCGCCAAGGACCTCGGGGTGTTCAACATCGCCATGGCCGGCCCGCAGGTGCTCGCCCCGGGCGTGGCGGCCGCGCTGATCGGCATGGGCGCAGGCGGCAACTATGACCTCATGCTCACCGCGGCCGCCGTGATCGCGGTCATCGGTGCGGCCCTAATCCTGCCCGTACGAAAGGTTCGATGAGATGACGGCGACGAGCGGTGCGACCGCGAAGGAGGCGACGGCGATGTCCGCCGAGCGCGACGAGCAGATCGAGGCGGCGATCACCGCGCTGAGCCTCGAGCAGAAGGTGCGGCTGCTGTCGGGGGCGGAGTCCTTCGCCCTAGCCGCGAACGAGTCCATCGGCCTGGCGGCGATCGTGCTGTCCGACGGGCCCACCGGCGTCCGCGGGCCCGTGGTGGTCGGCGGCCGAGAGAGTTGCCTGCTGCCGAACGCCTCGCTCCTCGCCCAGACCTGGAGCACCGGCGCCCTCGCGGAGGCGGCCACCGTGCTCGCCGAGGAGGCGATCGACCAGCGCACGCACGTCGTGCTCGGCCCCACCATCAACCTGCACCGTACCCCGCTCGGCGGGCGGCTCTTCGAGGCGTTCAGCGAGGACCCGCTGCTGACCGGCCGGCTGGCGGCCGCGTACGTGCGCAGCCTCCAGAAGCGGGGGATCGGTGCCAGCGTGAAGCACTTCCTGGCCAACGAGTCGGAGACCGAGCGCACGACGGTCGACTCCGTCATCGCCCCGGAGGTGCTGCGGGAGGTCTACCTCAAGCCCTTCGAGATCGTGGTCGAGGACGCCGACCCGTGGACGCTGATGGCCGCGTACAACCGGGTCAACGGGGTGCCTTCGACCGAGCAGCGCGAGCTGATCGGCGAGGTGGTCAAGGGGGAGTGGGGCTACGACGGGCTGGTGATGTCGGACTGGCTCGCCACCTCCTCCACCGTGGAGAGCGTCACCGCGGGCCTGGACCTCGTCATGCCCGGCCCCGACACGCCGTGGTCGGAGTCCCTCGTCGACGAGGTGCGGGCGGGCAGCGTCCCGGAGGCCGTGCTGGACGAGCACGTGCGACGGGTGCTGCGCCTGGCCCGGCGCGTGGGGGCCTTCGGCCAGCCGCGCGCCTGGCCGGACGGGGTCGCGCATCCGGCGAGCCCGCAGCGGCGCACCCAGCTGCGTGACCTCGCCGCCCGGGGGATGGTCGTGCTCAAGAACGACGGCGGCGTCCTGCCGCTCGACCCGCGCGGCGAGGGCCGCGTGGTGGCGATCGGCCGTCACGCCACCGACACGATCGCCCAGGGCGGCGGGTCGGCGCAGGTGCGTCCGCCGCACGTGGTGAGCATCGCCGACGGGCTGCGCGCGCGCTTCGGCGACAGGCTTTCGGTCGTCGACGGTGTCGAAACACGCGTCGTGCTCCCCGCCGCCGACCCCGCCCGGGTCGCCCACCCGCTCACCGGCGAGCCCGGCATCCGGGCGCGCGTCTTCGACGACGCCGGCGTGGTCCTGCACGACCGGCACCTGGACGTCGCCGAGCTCGAGGACAGCAAGACCGGGTGGCTCGCCGACGCCGCACGGATCGAGCTGAGCGCGGCCGTGCAACTGCCCGCGCCGACCTCCGTCCAGCTCGGGGTGCGCGGCCCCGGCCGATGGCACATCAGCGCTCCCGGCCACGAGGAGGACGTGGAGATCGCCTACCACCAGGGGCCCGGCGGCGGGTTCTTCCGTCCCCGCAGCCACGCCACCACCGTGCGCCTGGAGCCGGGTGCCGTCCTCACCGCCACCACCGAGCGCGCTCCGCTGCCGCGGATCCTCGGCATCGTCCTCGCGGAGGCGCGCCGATCGGCAGCCACCGCGATCAGCGCCGCCGTCGCGGCCGCCCAGGACGTCGAGACGGCCGTCGTCGTGGTCGGCAACACCGCCGACCAGGAGACCGAGGGACAGGACAAGCACACCCTGGCGCTCCCCGGCGATCAGGACGCGCTGGTCAAGGCCGTCGCGGGCGTCGCCCGCCGCACGGTGGTGGTGGTCAACGCCGCCACCCCGGTCCTCATGCCCTGGGCCGACGACGTCGACGCGATCCTCTTCGTGGGCCTGCCCGGCCAGGAGGCCGGCGACGCCGTCGCCGCCGCGCTGACCGGCGACGTGCTCCCCGAGGGACGGCTGGTCACCACGTTCCCCGCCGCCGACGGTGAAGGGCCCGCCTGGACGACCACCCCCGTCGACGGCAAGCTGCGCTACGCCGAGGGCCGCTTCGTCGGCTACCGCGGCTGGCGCGCCGGCGCCGAGCAGCCCGCGTACTGGTTCGGGCACGGCCTGGGCTACACCACCTGGGCCTACGGCGCGGTCCGCGCCGCGACCGACGACGAGGGCCTCGTCCAGACCGTGACCACCACCGTGGAGAACTGCGGGGAGCACGCCGGGATCGAGACCGTGCAGGTCTACCTGGAGCCCGACGACGCCGACCAGCCCGTGCGCCTGATCGGCTGGGCGCAGGCCCGACTGGATCGCGGCGAGGCGGCGCAGGTGCGCGTCGAGTGCGACCCCCGCCTGCAGCGACGGTGGTCGGTCGCGGACCACGCCTGGCAGCCGCTGACGCGCGGCACCATCCTGGTCGGGCGGAGCCTCGGGGACGTGCGCGCTACGATCCGGTCGACCGGCTCGACCGCGCTGCCCGCGGCCGAGCCCGCCCCCGCGGACAGAATCGAGGCCTGAGCGAGTGTCCTTCCCCTCGCAGTACGCGATCCGACCGGAGAAGCCCGCCGCGCACCGTGACGGCGACCTGACCCGCGCCAAGGTGCTGCAGGCCGCCGCCGCGCAGATCTCCGCGGTGGGCTTCCACAAGATGACGATCGCCGACGTCGCCGCGCAGGCGGGGGTGTCGCAGTCCGGGCTGCTGCACCACTTCCCGTCGAAGGCGGCGCTGCTCGCCGCGGTGCTGGACGAGCGCGAGCAGACGGACAGCGAGTTTCTCTTCGGCGACGGCACCGTCCCGCTCGGGTGGGACGCGTTCGACTCGCTCGTCGCGCTCGCCGCGCGCAACGCCACCCGCCCCGAGTGGGTGCAGCTGTTCGTCCGGATCGCGGCCGAGGCGAGCGTGCCGAGCCATCCCGCCCACGACTGGGTCACCCGGCACTACCGCAGCCTGCGCAAGTGGCTCACCGACGCGGTCGAGGCGGGCGTCACCGCCGGGCAGATCCGTCGCGACGCACCGGCGGCGCTGATCGCGGAAACGACGATCGCCGTGCTGGACGGCGTCCAGCAGCAGTGGGTGGTCGAACCCCAGGCGGTCGCCATGGTCGACAACGTGCGCGAGCACGTCCGGGTCCTGAAGCAGGCGTGGAGTCGGCCCGCAGCCTGACCGGCCCCCGTGCCGTCCGCCAGGCTGCCATCGCGAACCGCGCCCACCAGGGCCACCCGCCCCGTCGAACAGGAGGGCTCGCGCATTGTCGTTGAGCAAGCATCCCGTGCCCCTCGTGGCGGCCGGGACCGGACTGATCGCGGCGACCTACGGACTCGTGCGCCTCGCCTACGGGCTGTTCCTGCCCGACGTCCAGGACGACCTGGCGCTGGGCGTCGCCGCGGCCGGAGCCGTCTCCGGGGCGGCGTCCGTCGTCTACGGCATCGGAGCGCTGCTGGGGTTCCTCGGGGCGGCTCGGCATGCCCGGGCGCTCGTGGTGGCGGCGGGCCTGAGCGCGGCGATCGGCGCGGCCGGAATGGCGGCAGCGCCCAATGCGGCGACGTTCGCGGCGTTCGCGGTCGTCAGCTCGGCGGGCGCCGGGCTGGCGTCCCCGGCGATGGTCGCGATCCTGCAGCGCAACCCGGCAACTGGAGGCCGGCCCCGCAGCCAAGCGGTCGTCAACGCCGGGACCGGGCCGGGGCTGATCGCCGCCGGGGTGCTGGCCCTGGGGCTGCTGCCAAACTGGCGGCTCGCATGGTTCATCACCGCCATCTTCACCGGCGTCGTCGCCGGCGCGGTCCTCATCGTGGACCGCGCCCGAGCGGGCACCATCTCCGGGCGCCGCGCCTTGCCGCCGGCGTCATGGTTCGCGGCCCATCGGGCGCCCCTGGCCGCCGCGCTGCTCATGGGCTTCGGGTCCGCCGCGGTCTGGAACTACGGCCGGGCGCTCCTGGCGGCGGGCGGCGCGAGCGAGGGCATATCGGTGACAGCGTGGATCGCGCTCGGTGCCGGCGGCTCCGTGGTGATCGCCACGGCGAGCCGGGTCGAGCGGCTCGGGCCGCCCACCGCCTGGATGCTGACGACCGGGACGGTCGCCCTGGCCTCCGCGGCGCTCGCGGCCGGGCCGGGCAACGCCTGGCTGGCGCTCTCCACGTGCGCAGCGTTCGGGTGGGGTTACACCGCCGGGACCGGCGCGCTGATCGCATGGACCGCGCAGATCGACCCGCCGCGTGCGCCGGCGGGCACCGCCCTGCTGTTCATCACGCTGATCCTCGGCCAGGCCCTCGGCGCTGCGACTGTCGGCGCGACAGCCGCGATGGCCGGCTACACCACGGCGTTCCTCATCGCCGCTGCCGTCGCGGCCATCGCGGCCGGCCCTGCCCTCGTGGGCCGCGAGCTTCGCGGCAGCCCCGGCGACCGGCAACGACCGCGCCGGTCGCGTCCGACCACCATCGCGGCGCGGCGACCGCGGTCCTGACGCGCCTGACCAGCAGCGCCGCCAAAGCGGCACTTTGACGCCGCGCGCAACCCCGCACCACAAGCCTCCCGCGATCCGCGCGAGACAACCCGACGACCACCGCGTCCGGGGCGCTCCGGGATGGTCGCGGCGGCGTCGCTGGCCCGCTCGCGGCGGTCCCGGCCGTGCGCGTCGTGCCAAGCGGCGCGGCGCCAGCACCGCCCCGGCTCGGTGTCGCCCTTCCCAGGGGCCGAAGCGGCATCGGGATGGACTCGCACATGTACCCCGCCGGGGTATACCGTTACGTCGGAATACCCCCACGGGGTAAGCGGTGCGTGGATGTCGTCCCGCCCGTCCGAAGACGCAACGAGGAGCAGGTGTGACCGCAAGGACGGGTAGGCGCGGCGCCGCGGTGCCGCTGCTGGTGATCGCGACCGCGCAGCTGATGCTGGTGCTGGACGACTCGATCGTGAACATCGCGCTGCCGAGCATCCAACGGGAGCTCGACGTGACGGCGGTGCACCTGCCGTGGGTCGTCAACGCCTACATCCTGGCGTTCGGGGCGCTGCTGCTCCTCGGCGGCCGCCTCGGCGACCTGCGCGGGCGGCGCGGCACGCTGCAGGCCGGCATCGCGATCTTCGTCGCCGCCTCGCTGGCCGGCGGCTTCGCCCAGGCCACCGGCCTGCTCGTCGCGGCCCGCGCGGTCCAGGGCCTCGGCGCGGCGCTGGCCGCACCGAACGCCCTGGCGCTGATCGCCACCACGTTCGCCGACCGCGCCACCCGGGACAAGGCGCTGGCCCTCTACGGGGCGATGTCGGGGCTCGGGATCGTCATCGGCCTGCTGCTCGGCGGCGTGCTCGCCAACACCCTCGGCTGGCGGTGGGTGTTCTTCATCAACGTCCCCATCGGTCTGCTCGTGCTGCTCGGCAGCCGCGCCCTGGTGCCCGCCGACCGCCACCGCGGCCGGCTCGGCGCCCTCGGCGCGGTGCTCGGCACCGGCGGTATGGTCGCGCTGGTCTACGCCATCACCCGGCTCGGCGAGGACGGCTTCACCGATCCCGTCGCGCTGATCCTGCTCGCAACGGCGGGCGTGCTGCTGGCCGCGTTCGTGGCCGCCCAGTCCCGCAGCGCCAGCCCGCTGCTGCCGCTGGGCCTGTTCCGCGACCGCAACCGTGCCGGCGCCTACGCCACCATGCTGCTGCTGGGGGTCGGTCCGATGGGCAGCCTCTACGTCATCACCCTGTACCTGCAGCGGGTGCAGGAGATGGGGCCCCTGCAGACCGGCGTGGCCTGGCTGCCGTTCGCGGGGGGCCTGGTGATCGGGGCCGGCGCCGCACCCAAGCTCCTGGTGCGCGTGGTCCCGCGCTACGTCGCGGCCGCCGGGGCGCTGCTCAGCGCCGCGGCCGCGTTCTGGTTCTCCACCGTCACCGTGGACACCACCTACTGGCACCTGGCGCCGGCCATGTTCGTCCTCGGGCTCGGCGCGGGGCTCGGCTTCCTCGCCCTGACCCAGGCGGCCGTCTACCGCGTCGATCCCGGCAAGGCCGGCATCGCCTCGGCGTTGCTCAACTCCTCCCAGCAGGTCGGCGTCGCCCTCGGCCTGGCCGTGCTCGCCGCCGTCGCGGCCGCCACGACGGCGGCCCCGGCCAACGCCGCCCTCCGCTCGGGCGAGGCCCTCGTCGCCGGCTACAGCTCCGCGCTGACGGTGGCCGCGGGCATGCTCGCCGCCGCGGGCGTGCTAGCCGCCGCCACCCTCAGCGGCCGTCCGGGCGGTGACGCCCCCGC
>NZ_LWGM01000030.1 GCF_001750215.1 Isoptericola variabilis
GCCGTCGTCGTCGCGGCCGACGGCGGGCAGCGCGACGCTCACCGGCACGCCGACCGGCGCGGCACCCGGTGCGGGGGCCTGCTCGCCCACGGGCGCCGGCACGAACGGCACCGCGCCGGCGGGTGCCGGCACCGGCTCAGGCGACATAGTCGTCCTCGCCGTCGCGCCGGATCACGATCTGGCCGGACTCCTCCAGGCCGCGGATGGTCTGCACCACGCCGGCGCGGGCCTCCTCGACCTGCGACACGCGCACGGGGCCGAGCAGGTCGATCTCGTCGACCAGCGTCTCGCGCGCCCGCTCCGACAGGTTGCGCAGCACCTTGTCCCGCACCGCCGGGTCGGCGCCCTTGAGCGCGACCGCGAGGCGGGCCTGCTCCACCTGCCGCAGCACCATCTGCAGCGCGCGGTCCTCGAGCAGCAGGATGTCCGCGAACACGAACATCCGGCTGCGGACCTCCTCGGCCAGCGACTCGTCGCGGGCCGCCAGGCCCTCGAGGATGGCCTTCTCCGTGGTGGGGTCGGAGCGGTTGATGATCTCGACCAGCGGCGCCACGCCGCCCACGGCCGCGAGCTCGCGCGGGGTGAGCACGGTCGAGGCCTTGCGCTGCAGCGTCTCGGCGACCACCGTGACGACGTCCGGCGAGGCGCGCTCCATGAGCGCGATGCGGTGCGCCACGTCGCCCTGGAGCGCGGCGGGCAGGCCGGCCAGGATCGCCGACGCGTGGTCGGGCCGCAGGTGGGCCAGGACCAGCGCGATGCCCTGCGGGTGCTCGCCGGACAGCAGCGAGATCACCTGGCGGGCGTCGGCCTGCTGGAGGAACTCGAACGGCTGGCCGGCCATCGTCGACTGCAGCCGCTCCAGCATGCTGGCGGCCTGGTCGGCGCCCACGGACGCCTCGAGGAGCTGCTGGGCGGTGCTGAGGCCGCCGGCCACGCCGGGGCCCATCGCCGAGACGGCGTAGAACTCCTCGACGACGGCGTCGGCCACCGTCTGGTCCACGCGCTCGAGGTGCATGATCTCGGCGGTCAGCTCCTCGACCTCGGCCGGGTCGAGCTCGGCCAGCACGCGGGCGGCCCGCTCCCGGCCCAGCTGCAGCAGGAGCAGCGCCGCCTTGCGGCGCCCGGGCGTCGCCGGGTCCAGCGCGGGCGCGGCCGCCGGGGCGGGCGCGGGCGCCGGCCCGGTCGTCACGAGGGTCATCGCCCGGCCCCCGTCCCCGAGCCGGCCATCCAGGTGCGCAGCAGCTCGGCCATCTCCTCCGGGTTCTCGTCGGCCAGCGTGGCGATCTCGGCCCGCTTGCGGTCGGTGCCGTCGTCGATCTGCGGCACCTCCACCGGCGGAAGCAGCTGCGTGGGCTCGGCCACGGCCCCGCCGTCGAGCAGCAGCGGCGGCTCGTCGACCGGGGTCAGCTCGCCGAGGTTCAGGCGCTCGCGCTGCGTGCGGCGCGAGCGGCGCACCATGAGCACGATCACGACGATCGCGGCGACCAGCACCGCGGCGGCGATGGCCAGGTCGCGGTACAGGCGCGCCTGCGCGGCGGCGTCCTCCTGCGCCTGCGCCTCGGCGAGCGCGGCGGCGGCCTGGTCGGCGGCGGACTGGTCGAACGCCAGGCGCTGCACCTCGATGGTGTCGCCGCGGTCGGGCACGATGCCGGCGGCGGCGGCGAGCGTCTGCTCGAGCGCGGCGAGGTCGATGCCGGCGGCCGGCTCCATGTCGAGCACGACGGCGACCGACTGCCGCTCCACGCGCCCCGGCGCCGCGCTGGTCACCTCGGTGACCTTGTCGACGGCGTTCTGCACCTCCTCGCTGGAGCTCGTGTACGAGCCCTCGCCGTCGCCGGCGGGCACCTGCACGTTGTCCGGGCCGAGGACGCCGGTGGCCGTGCCGCCCGTGCCGGTGTACTCCTCCTCGGTGGTCGAGGAGGTCAGCGGCGGGACGTCCGGCGTGGCCGTGAACTGCTCGGAGGTGCGCTGCGTCTCGTCGAAGTTGAGCGCGGCGGTCACGGTGACGGCCGAGTTGCCCACCCCGACGACCTGGTCGAGCACGCCCTGCAGCGCCTGGCGCACGCGGTCCTCGTACTCGGCGGTGCGCTGGCCGGCCACCTGGCCGGCGGCGTCGGTGCCGGAGGCGGACAGCACCTTGCCGGTGGCGTCGACGACCGACACGTCCGCGGGCTGCATGCCGCTGATCCCCGCGGACACCAGGTGCACCACGGCCTGCACCTGCTCGGGGCTGAGCGTGGTGCCCGGGCGGGTCTGGACGAACACCGACGCGGTCGGGTCCTGCTGCTCCTCGGCGAACACCGTCTCCTCGGGCAGCGCCAGGCGCACGGACGCCTGCTCCACGCCGTCCATGGCCTCGACCGTCGTGGCCAGCTCGCCCTCGAGGGCGCGCTGGTAGGTGGTCTGCTGCTGGAACTCCGAGGACGTCACCGGCATGTCGTCGAGCAGCGAGTAGCCGTCGCCGTCGGCGTTGGCCGGCAGGCCGGCCGACGCCATCGCGATCCGCTCGGCGTAGAGCCGGTCGTTGGGCACCAGCACGGTGGCCCCGCCGTCGGCGAGCTCGTACGGCACGCCGTCGGCCTCGAGCTGGTCGACGACGGCGCTCGCGTCGCTGCCCGAGAGCCCGCTGAACAGCGGCGCCATCGTGGGGCGCGAGAGCCACGCGGAGAGCGCGACGACGCCCAGCACCACCACGGCCACGCCGAGGACGGCGAGCGTGCGCTGGGCGAGGCTGAACTGGCCGACGACGTCGCGGGCGCGGTCGAGCGCCGCCCTGACCTGCGTGGGCATCAGGCCTGCATCCGCATGATCTCGGTGAACGCCTCGACGGCCTTGTTGCGCACGGCGGCGGTCAGCTCGAGCGCGGTCGCCGCCTGGGCGGAGGCGATCGTGTAGTCGTGCACGTCGTCGAGGTCACCGGTCACGGCCTGCACGGCGAGGGTCTGCGACGTCGACTGCAGCTGCTGCAGCCCGTCGATCGCGGAGCCGAGCGCGCCGGCGAAGCCGCCGTCGTCGGCGACGGACCCGACGGCCGGCGCGGCCACGGGCGCGACCGCGGCGGTCTGGACGGGCAGGGCGGGGCTCACGGCCCCGACGGCAGGAAGCATCACGAGCGTCCGATCTGCAGGGCGGCCTGGTACGTCTCACGGGCACGGTCGACCACCGCGGCATTCGCCTGGTAGCCGCGCTGCGCCATGATCAACTGCGTCATCTGCGACGCCATGTCGATGTCGGGGTAGCGCACGTACCCCTCGGCGTCGGCGAGCGGGTTCTCGGGCTCGTAGACGAGCCGGCCCTCGGCGTCGCCCAGCTCGATGCCGCCCACCTGCACGCCCTGGCCGTCGGCGGACTCGGTGGCGACCACGTAACGCGCCTGGAAGGCGGCCTCGTTGGTGCTGGTGACGGTGGAGACGTTGGCGACGTTGTCGCTGACCGCGTCGAGCCACTTGCGGTGGAGGGTCAGGCCCGTCCCAGCGATGCCGATCGCGTCGAAGATGCTCATCAGGCGGTCCTGATCGCCGCGCGGATGCCGCTGAACGTGCCCGAGATCGCCTGGGTCGCCAGCTGGTAGCGCAGATTGGTGTCGATGTTCGCGAGCGTCTGGCTGTCGAGGTTGACGTTGTTGCCGTCCTCGCGCGTCGGCTCGAGCGAGCGCGCGACCGTGACCCGCGCGCTGCCGGTGCCGCGGTCGACGGCGCGGGCGAGCTCGTCCTCGAAGAGGACGCGCTGGGCCTGGTAGCCGGGCGTCTGCAGGTTGGCGATGTTGTCGGCGATGACGCGCTGGCGCAGCGCGAGGCCGTCCAAGGCGGAACCGAGCGCGACGAAGCTCACGGAGTCGAACATGCCCACGGCGATGTACCCCTCATCGACGTATTGCGACACGGCCGATCCATGGCCTGCGGGACGAGCACTCCTTGCTCGTCCCGCCCATCGGGCCTGTTCGGGCGCGCTTGAGGGGTCGGGCGGTTTTTCACCCGCTCGGGGACGTCATCGTCCTCGCGCGCGGGGTCCGGCCTGCCGGGTCAGCCCCGGGCGTCGAGGAAGACCGGGGTGTCGCGGGTTCGGGTGCGCATCGCCTCGGCCGCCACCCGGTGCCGCCGCGCCTGGGCGGCGGCCTCGGCCAGCCGCTGGGCGACGGCGAGCTGACGATCGAGCAGCTCGCGCGCGCGGTCCTCGAGCGAGGGCGGCAGCGGACCGATGCCCGTCGGCGGGTGCCACGCCTGGGCCCGCGCGACGGTGGCGACCGGAGGAAGGTGCGCGGCGGACAGCATCCGCTCGGCCGCGGCGAGGTCGAGATCGAGGCGGTCGAGCGCCTCGACCCAGGCCGCGTCCCAGCCCGGCGGCGCTTCCTGGACGGCGGTCATCAGCCGATGCCGAGGAGGCCGCCGGTGGCCCCACCGGATGCCGTGGCGGTGGGGACCGGTGCCGCGGGCTCGGCGACCGCCTCGGCCGCCTGGTGCCACGCGTCGGCGAGCGGCGCCAGGAGCTCGCGGCAGGCCACGACCTTGTCGACGTCGCCCGCCCCCTGCACACCGAGCAGCTCGGCGACCAGGTAGGTGTACAGGTTCATGAGGGCCGGGCCGCCCTCCCAGGCGTCCTGGTCGAGGCTGTTCATCAGCTCGCTCACGATGTCCTGGGCGTGGTCGACGTGCCCGCGCCCGACGAGCTCGTGGCCGTCGCGGAGGGCGACGGCCGCCCGGTCGAGGTCGAGCAGGAGCCGGTCGTAGAGCATGGTGACCAGCCGCGCCGGGGTGGCGGTGGCCACGGCGTTCTCGAGGTAGCTGGTGCGCACGTCGTACACGGGGGTCACTCCTGAGGTCAGCCGGCCGAACCGGTGGACAGGGACGCGAGCTGGCCGGACAGCCACGTCGACTGGGACTGCAGGTTGGACAGCGCCACCTCGAGCTGGGCGTAGGTGCGCTGGAGGCCCTCACGGCGCGACGCGAGGCGCAGGTCCCAGTCGGCGATCTGGTCGCCCAGGTCCTTGACCTGACCCTCCTGCGCCGTGATCTTGAGCGTCAGCGTGCCGTCGATGCTGTCGCTGGCGGCGGAGGCCACGTCGGCCACGCGCTGCGCCAAGCCCGCCACGACGCTCTGCACCTTGGCGGGGTCGGCGGCGAGCGCCTCGGCGAACTTCGCCGCGTCGAAGGTGAAGGCGCCGTCCCTGCCGACGACGATGCCGACCTCCGCGGGCGAGACGCCGTCCACCGGGTAGGAGGCGGCGCGGGAGACCTGCTGCTGAAGGTCCCGCACGGCCGAGTCGCCGGAGAACAGGCCGCCGCTGACGACGGTCCGCCCGTCGTCGGCGGTTGTCGTGGTCGATGCCGTCCGCGAGGTGATCTCCGACAGCACGACGCCGAGGGAGGCGACGAGGTCGGAGCCCAGCTTCATGAGCGCCTCGTCGTCGCGGGCGACGCTGACGGTGACGCTCTCGCCGACGGAGTCGGCGGACAGGGTGACGTCGACGCCGAGCATAAGGTCGGTGAACGAGTTCGAGGCCTGCTCGATGGTGGTGTCGACGGGGTCGCCCAGCTCGTCGACGGTGGGCACGCCCTCCAGCCTCACCCTGGCGTCCTGGGGCGTCCGGGTGACCTGGAGGGGCGTGGCGAGTCCTGCCACGGCGAAGTTGCCATCCGTCGCGCCGGTATCGGTGCCGGTGAGCTGGAGGGCGTAGAGCGCGCCGCCGTCGGCGTCCGAGCCCGCCCGCACCACGGTGGCCCGCACGCCGGCGTCGCCGTCCGCGTTGATGGCGGCGGCGACGTCCTGGAGGCTGCCCGACGCCGGTCTGACGCTGACCGTGGTCCCGTCACCCCGGGTGATGGTGAGGCTCGCGCCGTTTGCGGCGATCGGGTCGGCCAGCGCGACACCCGCCGACGTCATGATCTTGGAGGTGGCGAGCTGCTCCACCGTGAAGGTGACCTCACCGGCCATCGCGGTCGCCCCGGCCGCGACGGATGCCGTCACCGACTCGTGGGAGCTGGTGGCCTTCGCCGCCTGCCAGCCCTCCGCCTTGGCGGCCTTCTGCGCGGACTCCGCGAGGGATGCCACCTTGGCGTTCAGCGCTTGCAGGGCGGTGACGAGGCTGCTCGCCGTGGACTGCTTGGTCTTCAGCAGGTTCTGCGGGACCGCCTCGACCTGCATGAGCTGGTTGATGAGGGCGGTGGTGTCGAGCCCGCTGACAAGCCCGTCGACTCCGAGCGAGGCCACGACGGCCCTCCTTCACGTCGGTCTGTGCTGTCGGTGTTCCGTGGATGACGCCGCGGCGGTGGGCAGGCGGGTGCCTGCCCACCGCCGCGGTGAGGTGCGGGCGGCCGCAGGGCGACCGTCACCGGGTGGATCAGCGCAGGAGCGACAGGACGCCCTGCGGGATCTGGTTGGCCTGCGCGAGCATCGCCGTGCCGGCCTGCGACAGGATCTGCGAGCGCGTGAAGCTGACCATCTCCGAGGCCATGTCGGTGTCGCGGATGCGCGACTCTGACGCCGAGAGGTTCTCGACGGCGACATTGAGGTTCTTGATCGTGTGGTCGAACCGGTTCTGCACGGCACCGAGGTCCGCGCGAACGTCCGAGACGGTCTTGATGGCGTCGTCGATCTTGGTGAGGGCGTCCTCGGTGCCCGTGGCCGCGTGGAACTGCACCGAGGCGGCGTGCACCGCGTTCGCCGAACCGTCGGTCGGCGCGTTGCCGGTGACGACGAGGGCACCGCCGGTCACCGCGACGCTCGCGACGTTATCTCCGAGCGCCGCCGAGACGGCGCTGGTGAGCTTCGTCGTCCGCTCGGCGACGGTGTCCTCATCAGCGGTGTACTTGACCGACGCCAGGTCGAAGGTCTTGCCACCGACCGTGATGCTGCCGTTGAGCGTCTCGAACGCCGCCGCGTCGGTCAGGTCAGCACCAGTGGTGGTGATCGAACCAGCGGTGGGCGTCGCCCCTCCGGCGGCGTTGACGACGGTCGCACCGATGGCGGTGCCACCACGAACGTCCACACCGGCGACGTCGAGCCCGGCCGCGCTCATCGAAGGGCTGACCGCGACAGAGATCGTCTCCCCGACGTTGGCGCCGACCTGGAACTTGCCCGTGTAGCTGCCATCGAGGAGCTTGGTGCCGTTGAACTGCGTGGTGTCCGCGATCCGAGTGAGCTCGGACTTGAGCTGGCTGATCTCGGACTGAATGTTGCCCTTGGCGTCCTCGTTCAGCGCACCGCTGTTGGAGGCCTGCACCGTGAGGTCGCGCATGCGCTGCAGGATGGAGTGGGTCTCAGTGAGCGCGCCCTCAGCGGTCTGGACGACGGAGATGCCGTCCTGGGCGTTGCGCACCGCGACCTTGAGGCCGCCGACCTGCGAGCGGAGGCCCTCGGAGATGGCCAGACCGGCGGCGTCGTCCGCGGCCCGGTTGATGCGGAAGCCGGACGAAAGCTTCTCGAGCGACTTCGAGAGGTCGTTCTGGGTGTTGGACAGGTTGCGGTACGAGTTGACCGCAGCGATGTTCTGGTTGATCGACAGCGCCATCGTTCTCTTCTTCCGTGAGTAATCGTGCGATGCCCGTCCGTGGGCTCGCCCTTCTCATCGCCCACGACGTACGGCGCATGAGAAGTTCTGTGCGAATCGTTCGTCAGGCCGGCGTGCGCACCGTCTCGGGCCGGACCGGAGCGCCCTGGACGGCGCGCTCGGCCACCGCCGCGAAGTACCGCTGGCGCCGCCGCTCGGCCACGCCGTCCGGGCGAGCAGGCGCCCGCACCAGCTCCGGGTCGAGCCCGGTGTTCATGCCGTCACGCAGCAGCATCAGGGCCTCGCTCCGCAGCTGGCTGATCCGCGACGGCGTCACGCCCAGCTCCTCGGCCAGGTCGGCCGGCGCGCGGTCGTCGAAGAACAGGCCCTCGACCACGACCCGCAGGCGCTCCGGCAGCTCGTCCACGGCGGCGCGCATCCACACCAGCCGCTCGCGGGTGAGGGCCACCTCCTCCGGCGTCGGTGCCGCGTCGGGTAGCACCTCGGCGACCGGGCTGCCCGGCACGTCAAGGCTCAGCACCCGGCGCTCGAGGTCGGCGCGAGCCTGGTCGACCGTCGCGGCGTCGGCACCCATCGCGGCGGCGATCTCGTCGCGCGTCGGCGTGCGCCCCAGCGACACGGTCAGCCGGTCCACGGTCGAGCCCATCTCGCGGGCGCGGGCGCGGGCGCCGCGGGAGGCCCAGTCCATGGAGCGCAGCTCGTCAAGGATCGCCCCTCGCACCCGGAGCGCGGCGTAGCGCGCGAACGGCACGCCCGTGCTCGCGTCGTACGAGCGGGCGGCCAGGACGAGCGCGAGGAACCCTGCGGAGGACAGGTCGTCACGGGTCACCGAGGACGGGACGCGCGGCAGCACCTCCGAGACCTGGTAGCCGACCACCGCGAGGTGGTCACGCACGAGCTGGGCGGCGGTGTCGTCCAGCGTCGTCGCCGGTGCGCTCACCGCGCACCTCCGGCACGAGCGCGCGCGCCGCCTCCGTCCATGCCGTGCCCCCCAGAGCCTCGGGTTCCACCCATCGGTCCACACACCCTTTCGTCCGTCTCCCGCAGGAGATCGACTGGCACCCCACATGCCGTCGGCACCCCACATGCCGAGCAGAAGACTGAAGGACGCGAGGCCGTGCAGAGGACGAAATCGCGGGTGATCAGCGGGTGAAATTCACGGCTTGCACACAAGTTTTCCGGATCGTTACCCAGCGGGAATGCCCCGTTCGCCTCGGGCCGGGACGGCTGGGCCGCGGAAACCTGCCGCAAACCTGTCATCACCGGGGGCACGCTTGCCGATGAGAGGGGTACGGCGCGCCCAGACCCGGTGCGCACCCGCAAAGACGAAGGGTCTTCGCACGAACGTGGAACTGAGCCGACTCTCCGACGTCCTGTGGGCGCAGAGGCACCTGCTCGAGCTGTTGCTCTACAAGCTCGAGCAGGAGCAGCTGGTGCTCACCTCGGGGCGCACCCGGTGGCTCGCGCAGGCGTCGCGCGAGGTCGCGAGCGTCATCGACGCCGTCCGGGACACCGAGGTGGGCCGGGCCGCCGAGGCCGAGGCCGCGGCGCGTGCGCTCGACCTGCCGGACGGCAGCTCGCTGGGGCAGATCGCCGACGCCGCGCCGGCCCCCTGGGACGAGCTGCTGCGCGCCCACCGCGCCGCGCTCGCCGGCCTGGCGGCCGAGATCCGTGAGGTGACCGAGAACAACCGCGAGCTGCTGGCGACGTCCTACCAGGCGACGCGCGAGACCCTCGCGACGCTGGAGAGCGACGCCGCGACCTACTCGCCCGACGGGCGCACCTCGCCCGGCGACCGCAGCGGCCAGATCATCGACCGCTCGCTGTGACCGCCGCGCACCCCGCACCGACCCCGCCCCCCACGCACCGACCGAGGAGCAGCACCCGATGAGCACCTTCTCCGGGCTGGGCACGGCGCTCAGCTCGCTCATCGCCCAGCGGCAGGCGCTCGAGGTCGCCGGGCAGAACGTCGCCAACGCCAACACCGTGGGCTACACGCGCCAGCGCGCCGAGCTCGGCGCCGTCGCCGGTGGCGGCACCCCGGCCATCTTCTCGACGTCGGACGCGACGAGCGGCGGCGTGCGGGTGACCAACGTCGCGCGGCTCGGTGACGTCTTCCTCGACGCGCGCCTGCGCACCACGACCTCGTCCGCGGCGTCCCTGCAGGAGATCGCCGACGCGACGACCGAGCTGGAGAGAACTCTCGGCGAGCCCAGCAAGACGGGGCTGTCCGCGCAGCTCGACACCATGTGGTCTGCATGGAACGACCTCGCCGCGACCCCGGACAAGGACGGCGCGCGCGCCGTCGTGCTCGAGGCTACGACCGCTGTCGTCAGCCGTATCGCGACGCTGCGCACCGAGGCCGCCACCCAGTGGGCCGGCAGCCGCGACAAGCTCACCGCCCTGGTGGAGCAGGTCAACGCCTCGGCGACCTCCCTCGCCGACCTCAACCAGCAGATCCGCTCGATCACCGCGTCGGGCGGCTCGGCGAACGAGCTCCTCGACGCCCGTGACGCCCTGGTGACGCAGCTGTCCGGTCTCGTCGGCGCCACGGTGCAGACGCGCGCGGACGGCCAGGTCGACGTGCTCGTCGGCGGGACGCCGCTGGTCAGCGGCGCGAGCGCCCGCTCGCTCACCGTCGGCGGAGCGTCGAGCTTCGACGACGTGACCGGCGGCGCGCAGGCCGTCCACGTCGAGTGGGAGCCCCGCCCCGGCAGCCCCGCCAGCCGCGCCGGCATCGACGGCGGGCAGGTGGCCGGCCTGCTCACGGTCCTCGGTCCCGTGGAGACCGGCGGTCTGTACGCCGACGTGGCCAGGTCCTACGACGACCTCGCCGCGAGTCTGGCCACCCAGGTCAACGCCATCCACCAGAGCGGCCGCACGACCGGCGGCATGCCCGGCGGGCCGCTCTTCAGCTTCGACGCCACGTCGCCGGCCCTCACCCTGCGCGTCGTGATCACGAATCCGGCGGACCTCGCGGCCGCCGGGGCGACGGAGGGCGACCTCGGCGGCTCCGTCGCCGCGCGGATCGCCGACCTCGCCGACGCCGGCGACGGCCCCAGCGCCACGTGGAGCACGTTCGTCGTCGACCTGGGCGTCCGCACCGCCAGCGCCGGCTCCCGCGCCGACGTCGCCGAGGCGGCGCGCGCGTCCGCCGAGTCGCGGCGCGTCGCGCAGACGAGCGTCGACACCGACGAGGAGACGGTCAACATGCTCGCGTTCCAGCGGGCCTACGAGGGTGCCGCCCGCGTCCTCACCGCGATCGACGAGATGCTCGACACCCTCATCAACCGCACCGGCGTGGTCGGGAGGTAAACATGATCAGCCGCATCACCCATCAGTCGGTCCAGCAGCAGACGCTGGCCAACCTGCAGCGCAACCTCACAGCGATGAGCGCGCTGCAGAGCCAGCTGTCGTCCGGCAAGCGGGTCACCGTCGCCTCGGACGACCCGGCAGTGGCGAACGACATGATGCGCCTGCGTGGCGAGCAGGCGGCGCTCTCGCGTCAGCAGCGCAGCACCGCCGACGCCGACGCGTGGCTGTCCACCGTCGACAACGCGCTCGCCGGCACCTCGTCCGCCCTGCGCAGCGCGCGCGACCTGCTGGTCCGCAGCGGCAGCGGCGCCCTCGGGCCGCAGGCGCGCGAGGCCCTCGCGACCGAGCTCGAGGGCGTGCGCGACGCGCTGCTCGACCAGGCCAACACCAGCTACCTGGGCCGCCAGGTGTTCGCCGGCACGTCGGCGACACCGGCATTCGACCGGACCTCGTACGCGTACAGCGGGGTCCCGGCCGGCCAGGACGAGACGCCCGAGGTGCTGCGCCAGATCAGCGCGGGCAGCACGGTGCGCGTCGACTCCGACGGCGCCGCCGTCTTCGGCACCGGCGACGACTCGGTGTTCAAGCTGCTCGACGACGCCGCCGAGACACTGCGCACCGGCGGGGACGCGACGCAGCACCTCGGCGCGCTCGACACCCGCATCTCGGCGGTCACGACCGAGATCTCAGCAATCGGCGCCCGCCATGCCCGGGTGCTCGAGGCCAAGGACGCCGTCGCCGACGCGCAGGCCGCCCTCAAGTCGCGGCTGTCGGCCGTCGAGGACGTCGACCTGGCCGAGGCGATCCTCGACCTGCAGATGCAGGAGGTCGCCTACCAGGGCGCGCTCGGCGCCACCGCGCGCGTGCTCCAGCCGACCCTGCTGGACTTCCTCCGGTGAGCGCCGTGGCGACGCGGGAGGCGACGATGGACGGTGCGGCGGCCGGCGCCCCGGGCGGCGCGGCGGACCTGCCGGTGCGCGTGGAGGCCGTGGAGCCGCTGCCCGGCCTGGGCGGGCGCACGCGGTACACGCTGGAGCCGCTCGCCGACGCCGTCGGCGTGCTGGTGCTGCGCAGCGACGACGCCGCGGTGCGGCTGTTCCTCGCCGACCCGGCCACGTTCTTCCCGGACTACTCCCCCGCGCTGCCGGACGGCCTCGCCGCGCGGCTCGGCGCGGAGTCCGCCGCCGACCTCCGCGTGCTCGTGGTGGTGCACCCCGCGGACGACGGCCGCGGCGTGCCGACGGCGAACCTGCTGGCGCCGCTCGTGGTGGCCCCGGCGGCCGGCCGCGTGGTGCAGGTCGTGCTCGAGGCGGACCTCCCGCTGCGGGCCCCGCTGGCCTGACCCCTCCACCCTCTCCGTTCCGGGTCCCTGGCGGTCCGAGACAGACCCCTCTGTCTCGGACCGCCAGGGACCCGGAGTCGTTCGTGCGAGGGCTCCTGTGGACGACGCGCACGGAGCGAGTCCGTGATGGGGTTCTCTCGGGACATGCAGTCGCCCCGGCCGCTGCCGCCCACGGTCCTCGAGCTCGCCCGCCGTCAGGCCGGGCTGGTCTCCGCGCGCCAGCTCGCCGACGCCGGCCTCGACGCGCGCCGCGCCCACGAGAAGGTCGGCCAGAGGCTGCTGGTGCACGTCTGCCGCGGCGTGTACGACGTCGAGCCCACCCCGCCGCCGCTGCGCACCGTCGAGTGGGCGCGACGGCGCGGCTGGCAGGTCCCGTCGGACGTGCTCGGCGAGCAACGGCGCCGCGCGGCGATCCTCGCGCTCCTGACGCACGGCAGGCTCGCCGTGGCGGTCGGGCTGGCCGCGCTCGCCCTGCACGGCGTGCAGGGACTTCCCCTCGCCTACCGCGCCGACGTCGTCCTCCGCGCGGCGGCGCCGCGGGAGCCGGGGCGCGGCAGCCGCGTGCGCCGCTTCCGCGCCACGGGCTCGTCGACGACGCCGGACGGGTGGGCGGTGGCGCCGCTGCCCGAGGCGCTCGCACAGGCGGTGCTGGCGCTGAGCAGCCGCCCGCGCGGGCGCGACCACGCCGTCGCGATCATGGACGACGTCCTGCACCGCGGCCTGCTCACGCCGGCCGGGCTGCGGGAGGCGCGCCGTCTCACGTGGCACCGGCCCGGCGCCCAGGCCACGCGGGCCTGGTGGGAGCTGGCGGACGGTCGGTCCGAGTCCCCGGCCGAGACCTGGGCGCGGCTCTCCTGCGTCGACGCCGGCATCCCGCCCGACGCGCTGCAGCTCGAGCGCCGCGACGACGCGGGCCGGTTCGTGGGCCGCGTCGACATGGCGTGGCGGCTCGCGGACGGCGCATGGCTGCTCGTGGAGGTCGACGGCCAGGAGGTGCACGGCCGCCCGGGCGCGCTGGTGCACGACGCCGAGCGGCAGAACCGGCTGCTGACCGGCGGTGACGTGCTCCTGCGCTTCAGCGGGTCGGCGGCCTGGCGCGGCGAGGTGGCGAGCGGCGTGGCCGAGGTGCTGCGCCGCCGCGGCTGACGCGGTTGCCCGCCCTCGGGTGCCGGTGTGTACCGCGCCGGGCCGCCCCGGGCCGCCGCGGGACGATTGCGGGTCCCTGGCGATCCGAGACAGAGGGGTCTATCTCGGATCGCCAGGGACCCGGAACGGCGGGAGCGACGCGTCAGGCGACCGTCGTGAGCTTCTGCGCGTCGTCGCGCGCCAGCTCCGTGCGGACCTCCTCGCGCGCCGCGGCCACCGGCGTCCGCTGGTCGAGGTAGACCACCTCGAGGTGCGGGCGCTGGCGCACCCGGTAGCGCACCTGCAGGTGCCAGCGGCGGATCGCCCACACCGACGCCGCGGCGCACACCAGGAACGTGGCGATCGAGCCGATGAGGATGGCCCAGCGCGGGCCGAACGCCTCGCCGACCCACCCGACGATCGGCGAGCCGATCGGCGTCGCGCCCTGGAACACCATCATGTAGAGCGCCATGACGCGCCCGCGCATGACCGGGTCGGTGGACATCTGCAGCGTCGTGTTGGCCGCCGTCATCATGGTCAGCGAGGCCAGCCCCACCGGGATGCACAGCAGCATGTACGAGTAGTAGCTCGGCATCAGCGCGTTGGCGGCCGTCGCGATCGCGAACGCGAAGCCGGCGCCGAGCACCAGCCGCACCCGCGGCCGGTCGCGGCGGGCGGCCAGCAGGGCCCCCGTCAGCGAGCCGATCGCCAGCACGGAGCCGAGCACGCCGTACTCCCCCGCGCCCTTGCCGAACTCGACGCGCGCCATCATCGCGCTGGTGAGCTGGAAGTTGAGGCCGAACGTCGAGACGACGGCCATCACCACCATGATCACGACGATGTCGGAGCGCCCGCGCACGTAGCGCACGGCCTCGCGGATCTGCCCCTTGGCGCGCGGCGCCTGCGGCAGCGTGCGCAGCTCGCGCACCCGCATGCAGGCCAGGGCCGCGATGGTGGCGGCGAACGTGACGCCGTTGATGAGGAACACCCACCCGGCGCCCACGGCCGCGATGAGCAGGCCGGCGACGCCGGGACCGATCAGCCGCGCGGCGTTGAACGACGCCGAGTTGAGCCCGACGGCGTTCGAGAGGCGGTCGGCGGGAACCATCTCCGCCACGAACGTCTGGCGCACCGGGCCGTCGAGCGCGGACACCACGCCCAGGGCCAGGGCGAGCACGTAGACGTGCCACAGCTCCACGGCCCCCGACAGGGTCAGCGCGCCCAGGACGAGGGCCAGCACGCCCATGCCGCCCTGGGTGGCCATGAGCAGCTTGCGCCGCGGCAGGCGGTCGGCGAGCACGCCGGCCCACGGCGACAGCAGCAGGAACGGCAGGAACTGCAGCGCGGTGACGAACCCCACGGCGGTGCCGGAGTTGTGCGTGAGGTCGGTCAGGACGATCCAGTCCTGGCCGATGCGCTGCATCCACGTGCCGACGTTGGCGACGAGGGCGGCGGCGAACCAGATGCGGTAGTTGACGTAGCGGAGTGAGGAGAAGGTTGCGCTCATCGAGTGACGGTCAGCTCGTTCCTTTTCTCGTCGGTGGACAGGGGCTGCCGGTGCCCGCGGCTACCGGCTCGAGGCGATCTGCGACAGCAGGTCCGACGCGCGCGCCAGGACCTCGCGCTCCTCGGGGGTGAGGGCGGCCAGCTGCTGGGCGAGCCAGGCGTCCCGGCGGCGCCGGGTCTCGACCACCTCGCGGCGGCCGTCCTCGGTGAGGCGGACGACGACCTGCCGACGGTCGGTGGCGTGCTCGGCCTTCTCGACCAGCCCGAGCTCGGCGAGCCCGTTGACCGTGCGGGTCATCGACGGCGGCTTGATGTGCTCGTGCGTGGCGAGCGCACCGGGCGACATGTCGCCGTGCTGGAGCAGGGCCGTCAGGACGCCGAACTGGCCGACCGAGAGGTCGGCCTCCCCGCGCTGGGCGCGCAGCCGGCGGGTGATCCGCGACAGCGAGACGCGCAGCTCGCTCCCGAGGGCCGCCGGGCTCGTCCGCGCCCGGGACACGGGGCGGGTGGCTGAGGCAAGCATGTTCTTAGCCTAGGTCATTAGCACGGGTAATGACAGGGGGTAACGGCTCACACCAGCGGCCAGCCACGACGTGGTCAGCGGGCGCCAGCATGGGCGCCAACGGGCGGTCAGGCAGAGCCATGCGGGTGCAAAGAGAAGGCCGGCGGCACGGGGTGCCGCCGGCGGGCCGGCCCCGCGGGAGGAGCGGGCCGGAAGGCGAGGTCGTGGCGGACGCCGAAGGGTGTGTGGGGTGCCTCGACGCCCGCACGACACCCCTCAAGACCGTGCCGGCCACGGATCATGACGCGACACCGAGGTGTCCTGCGTCACACGCAGCCTCGTGCGACGCGGAGATGCGGTGCGGAGATGCCGTGCGGGCGCCGGCCGAGGGGGGACGACCGACGCCCGCACGGGACTGGGGGCCGTGCGGACACCGGACGGGTGTGTGGGGGGCGACCGGTGCCCGCACGTGTGCCGCCTGCGAGGCCCGCGCGGTGCGGGGGCCTCGTGGCCTGCATACCTCTCAAGACCGGCCGGCGGCCGCGTGATGACGCCGGCCCGGTGTGACCCCGGTCATTTCACCCGAGCCACCGCGGGCGCGGTGGCCCTATGCCGCGCTGAGCAGCACGATCGCCGCTCCGGCCGCCAGCAGCCCGACGGCGCGGCGCCACCCCACGCGCTCGTGCAGCACGACGACGCCGAGCAGCACGGGGATGGCGGGGTACAGCGACGCGAGGGTGACGGCGACGGCGAGCAGCTGCTCCCGGGCGGCTAGGAGGTACAGCGTGAGCGCGAGCGCCGCCCCGGCGCCGATTACGAACGCCTTCGCGGCGTCCGGCGGCGCCACGCGGGCACGGCCCCACCCCCGCACGGCGACGGGCACGAGCGCGACGACGGCCGCCACGCGACCGGCGGCCACGGCCCACAGCCCGCTCTCCGTCCCGGCCATGGCCAGGCCCATGTACTGCACGGCGACGCCGACGCTTGCCACAAGCCCGTCGCGCACCGCCGTCGAGCCCGCCGTCGCGCCGGGCGGCGCGCCCGCCACCGCGGCCGCCCCGCCGCCGGCCACCAGCCACAGCGCCGGCAGCACGACGGCGATCCCCAGCCAGGCCGGCAGGGACGGCTGCTCGTCGAGGAACGCAACGCCGCACAGCACCGACAGCGCGACGCCGGTGACGGCGCTGACCGGCACCACGGCCGTCATCTCCCCGCGCGACAGCGCCCGGTTGAGGAACAGCATCGCCAGCCCGCTGCCCACGCCAGACAGGGCACCCCACGCGAGGTCGGCGAGGCCCACCCGCTCGGCCGGGACCACGAGCGCGGCGGCAACGGCGAACGCCAGGCCGCCGAGCTGCCCCACCCAGGAGACCGACGCGTAGTGCACCCGGCGGGACAGGATCCCGCCGGCGAAGTCGACGACGCCGTAGACGACGGCGGACGCGACCGCGAGCGCCGGACCGAGCACGTCGGCCTCCCGGAGAGGTGCGTCAGGTCGCGGGCGTGGGCCTCAGTCGCGCCCGTAGATGTCGCGGGTGTAGACCTTCTCGTCGACGTCGGCCAGGGCCTCGGCGCGGCGGTTGGCGACGATGACGTCGCTGCGGCGCTTGAACTCCTCGAGGTCGCGAACGACCTTGGCGCCGAAGAACTCGTCCTGCTCCAGCGCCGGCTCGTACACCACGATTTCCACCCCCTTGGCCATCAGTCGCTTCATCACGCCCTGGATGGAGGAGGCGCGGAAGTTGTCGGACCCGGACTTCATGATGAGCCGGTACATGCCCACCACCTTGGGCTCGCGGCGCAGGATGTCCGCGGCCACGAAGTCCTTGCGGGTGGTGTTGGCCTCCACGATCGCCGAGATGAGGTTCTGCGGCACGTCGCGGTAGTTCGCCAGCAGCTGCTTGGTGTCCTTGGGCAGGCAGTACCCGCCGTACCCGAACGACGGGTTGTTGTAGTGCGACCCGATGCGTGGGTCCAGGCCGACGCCCTCGACGATCTGCGCGGTGTCGAGGCCGCGGGTGGCCGCGAACGTGTCCAGCTCGTTGAAGTACGCCACCCGCAGCGCCAGGTAGGTGTTGGCGAAGAGCTTGATCGCCTCGGCCTCCGTCGCCCCCGTCAGCAGCACCGGCACGTCGTCCTCGTCCGCGCCCTCCACCATGAGGTCGGCGTACAGCCTCCCGCGCTCCCCCTCGTCGCCGACGACGATCCGCGACGGGTGCAGGTTGTCGTACAGCGCCCGACCCTCGCGCAGGAACTCCGGGGAGAACACGATGTGGCCCTCGGGGTGCCGCTCTCGCATCCGCTGGGTGAAGCCCACCGGCACGGTGGACTTGATCACCACGGTGGCGTCGGGGTTGATGTCCTGCACCTGCGCGATGACCGACTCGACCGACGAGGTGTCGAAGAAGTTCTGGTCCGGGTCGTAGTCCGTGGGGGTGGCCACGACCACCAGCTCGACGTCGGCGAACGCGGCCTTGGCGTCCGTCGTCGCCGTCAGCGACAGCGGCTCGTCGCGCAGGTAAGCCTCGAGCTCCGGGTCGGCGATCGGCGACTTCCGCCGGTTGACCAGGTCCACCTTGCGCTGGTCGATGTCCACCGCCGTGACGTCGTGGTGCTGCGCGAGCACCACGGCGTTGGACAGGCCGACGTACCCGGTACCGACGATCGCGATCTTCACGGCTGCTCGCCTTCAGTCGGGCTCGAAAGCCTGGGACGGGATGAGACAGGATGAGGAAAACGGGGCAGTGCTGCGCTTCGGGAGTGTAAACGTGCAGGTCGCGCCCCGCCCGTGAGGCAGGTCGCGGCCTGCCCCTAGGGTGGAGGCGTGGCCACCACCTCGTTCTCCGATGCTCTCACCCGACTCGGCCTCCTCTCCGGCCGCCTCCCCCGCTTCATCACCGACGTCGGCGGCAGCGGCGACGTCCTCGAGGTCGTCGCCGACGCCCGCAGCGTGACGAACCTCCCCGCCCCCGTGCGCCTCGCGACCCGCCTGGCGCCGAAGACCACGGCGCGCCTGCGCGTCGAGCAGTTCGTCGACGGCGTCGCGACCGTGTCGGTCGACGCGTCGGCCGGCGGCCTCCCGGCCCACAAGCTGCTCGGCCTCGCCGCCGGCCGCGTCGACGGCATGCTCGCCGCGCGCCGCCTGCCGGCCGGCTCGGTGCGCGTGCTGCCCGACGCGCGCATCGCGCTGGACGTGCAGCGGCTGCTCGACGCCCGCGAGCCCGGCGCGCGCGTGCAGGGCTTCGCCTTCCGCGACGGCGGCGTCGTCATCGACGAGGCGCCTGCGGCCTGACACCGCTCCACGACCGACGAAGGGCGGGTCTCCCGGTGGGAGGCCCGCCCTTCCTGCACGGGGCTCGCAGGCGGCTACTGAACCGTCGAGCCGAGCACCTCGAGGCTCTCTGAGTTGTCCGCGACGTACCTCGCGGCGTCGTCGGCGGCGATGGCCGCCATCAGCGGGTCGAACCGGGCACGATCGAGGACCACGATCGACTGCCCGTCGTTGCTGCGCCCCGTGCCGGAGTAGGGCGCGGTGAGGAACGTGACGTCGTTCGTGCCGATCTCCCGCGCCCCCATGAAGAGGTCGGTCATGGTAGAGAGGCTCAGCTGGTCGTCGGTGGCGACCGACTGGCTGACGGTCCGCAGGAAGCCCGTCATCATCGTGATGTTGCTGCGGTTGTTGTAGACCTTGGACATGATCGCGCGCATCCAGCTCTGCTGGCGCTGCACGCGACCGAAGTCGCCGTTCGGCAGGCCGTGGCGCTGGCGGGCGTACGCCAGCGCCTCCTCGCCGTTGAGCACGTGGGTGCCGGCGGTGAAGGCGACGTCGCCGCCGTCGCTGATGTCCTCGGGGATGGTGATCTGCACGCCGCCCAGGGCGTCGGTCATCTTGACGAATGACTCAAAGTCCGTGACGGCGAAGTGGTGGATGCGCACGCCGGTGAGCTGCTCCACGGTCTGGATCATCAGCGCCGGGCCGCCGTAGGAGAAGGCTGCATTGATCTTCGCCTCACCATGGCCGGGGATCGGGACCCAGGAGTCGCGCGGGATCGAGACGATCTGCGCCGACCGCCGGTCGCCGGCGAGGTGCACCAGCATGATCGCGTCGGTGCGCTGAGCGCCGGCCTTCCACTGCGATGGGTCACCGGCGGAGATGCGCGAATCCGAGCCCAGCACCAGGAAGTTCACGGCCTCGTCGTCGTCGGGCGCGACCTGCGGGCGGTCGGACTCCTCCATCTGCGCGAACGGGTCGCCCACGGCGCCGATGCTTCCTTCGAGCTGGCCCTTGAGCCACCACGCCGCGCCGGCCGCGCCGCCTAGGAGCACCAGGGCCAGGATGCCGAGCACGGTGAGCGCTCGGCGAGTCCCGGAAGCCTCACGGCGCTGACGTGCGTGCCGCGGTCGTGCGCCGGCCGCGAGAGCGACGTCGTCGGAGTCCGTCACAGCACGTGATCGTAGGAGACAAGGCCGAGCGCGTCCGGCGAGCACAAAGGGATTCACCCGCACCGATTCCGCGTCAGCCCCGTCCGCACCCGCCACTCCCAGACGACGACGGCCGGTCCCTCCACCGCGGGAGGGACCGGCCGTCGTCGTCGCACGTCAGCGTGTGCCGGCGCGCCGTGCCGTCGTCGTCCGCGTCAGACGCCCAGCGCCGCGCGGATCGGGTCGAGCGTGAAGTACAGGACGAACATGAGTGACGAGAACCACATCAGCGGGTGGATCTCGCGCGCCTTGCCCTGCGCCAGCCGCACGATCACGTAGGCGATGAAGCCCGCGCCGATGCCGTCGGAGATCGAGTACGTGAACGGCATGAGGGCGATGGTGAGGAACGCCGGGATGGCGATGTCCAGCTTCTTCCAGTCGATGCCCGCCACCTGGGTCATCATCAGAAAGCCCACGAACACCAGCGCGGGGGCCGCCGCCTCGTAGGGCACCAGCGCCACGAGCGGGGACAGGAACGTGGCCAGCAGGAACGCGACGCCGGTGACCACGGAAGCCAGGCCGGTGCGCGCACCCTCGCCGACGCCCGACGTCGACTCGACGTACGCGGTGTTCGAGGACACCGAGCCCATGCCACCGGCGGCCGCGGCGAGCGAGTCGATGATGAGGATCTGCTTCGACTTCGGCGGCGTGCCCTCGACGTCGAGCAGCCGGGCCTCGGCGCCGACGGCCACCATCGTGCCCATCGTGTCGAAGAAGTCGGCCAGCAGCAGCGAGAACACCAGCAGGATCACGGTGACCGCGCTGATGTTCTGGAACGAGCCGAGCAGCGAGAAGTTGCCCAGCAGGCTGAAGTCGGGGACGTCGACGACGCCGGTGAAGGTGGGCGCCGAGTTGAAGCCGGTCGGGTTGTCCTCGCCGCGGGCGCCGATGTGCAGCGTGTTCTCGAGGACCACCGCGAGCACGGTGGCCACCAGGATCGCGATGAGCAGCGCGCCCTTGACCTTGCGCACCCACAGCACGATGGCCAGCACCAGGCCGACGACGAACACGACGATCGGCCACGAGCCGAGGTTGCCCAGGCTGAGGATCGTGGCGCCCTCGCCGCTGACGACGCCGGCGTTGGTCAGGCCGATGAGGGTGATGAACAGACCGATGCCCACACCGATCGCCGTCTTGAGCTCCACCGGCACGGCGCGGAACACCGCCTCGCGGAAGCCGGTGAGCACCAGCAGCAGGATGATCAGGCCCTCGATGACCACCAGGCCCATGGCGTCGGCCCAGGTGACGTCCGGCAGGCCGGCGATCGAGAACGCGACGACCGCGTTGAGGCCCAGGCCGGCCGCGAGCGCGAGCGGGTAGTTGGCCACGACACCCATGAGGATCGTCATGACGCCGGCCACCAGGGCCGTGCACGCGGCGATCATGCCGAGGTTCGGGCCGTCGCCGCCGCCGAGGAACTGCCCGGTGCCGTCCGGCACGGTGCCGATGATCAGCGGGTTCAGCACGACGATGTACGCCATCGCGAAGAACGTGACGAGGCCACCGCGGACCTCGGTGGCGATGGTCGAGCCGCGCTCGGTGATCTTGAAGTAGCGGTCGATCGCGCTCAGCTGGGCAGGCGCCGGCGCGGCGGTCTTGTTGGGCATAGGTCCAATCGTGCCAGGAGCGAAGGGGTTCTCCCGCCTCCGGACGCACTGCTTAACACGGTGTTCACGGGGTTCGTGGCGCGACTCACTCGTAGACTGGCGCCGTGCCGTCCCTGGTCGATCTGCTGCTGCACCCCGAGCAGCGCCGCCCGAGCCCGCCGCCGCTCAAGGTGGACCTGCGGCGCGTCATCCTCGCGGGCATCGTGGCCTGGGCGGTCGCGCTCGTCGTGGCGCTCGTGATGCTGGCCGCGGGCGCCCAGGACGCCGAGGGCGTCGCCGTCTGCGGCGCCGGCCTGGCGCTCGGCGGGCTCGGCTTGGTCTGGGAGCGACGCAACCGCCGCCGCTACCGCGGCGAGGACTGAGGGGCGCTCCCCGTGGCCGCCGGCTCCACCCCCGTCCCGCACACCCCCGCGGCGCGGCTGGCCGAGCTCCGGCGCGAGGGCACCACCAGCTCCGAGACGCTCGCCTTCTACGACTCCCTGGCCCCCGTGCCGCTGGAGCAGCTGCGCGGCACCTGGCGCGGCGACGAGCTGCACACCGGCCACCCGCTCGACGGCGTCCTGCAGCGGCTCGGCTGGTACGGCAAGTGGTTCGACGGCCCCGAGGAGGCCCACCCGCTGCTGTTCGAGGACACGAACGGCGGCGTCGTGGCGGTCGACCCGCGGTTCGTGCCCCTCCCCGTGGTGCGACGGTGGCCGCGGCTGCTGGCCCACCCCGCGGCGGTGCGGGTCTTCCGGGCGCTGCTGCCGCTCCTGCGCACGCGCCGGCCGAAGGCCCGGCTGGTGATGGCGGAGTACCGCAGCGTGGCGACGGCGACGATGTTCTACGACCGGCTGCCCGTCTCCGACGCGTTCCGCCGGGTCGACGACCACACCGTGCTGGGCGCGATGTGGATGCGCGGGATGCCGGGGACCTACTTCTTCGTGCTGCGCCGCGTGGACGCCTAGCCCACCCCCTGCGCCGCCTCCGCGGTCACCCCGCGCCGCCCTCGCCGTTCCGGGTCCCTGGCAGTCCGAGACAGAGGGGTCTATCTCGGATCGCCAGGGACCCGGAATGCGCACGGGCGGACCCGGAACGCACGGGGCGACGCAGGCCGGGGCGTCAGTGCCAGGCGACGGCCGCCCAGGCGTCCGCGGCCCGCGCCCCACGGCCGTGGCGCCCGAGGACCCCGACTCGTACTACTCCGTCTCCGACCGCCTGGTGCGCGAGATCCCGGGCGCCTGGAAGCCGA
>NZ_LWGM01000299.1 GCF_001750215.1 Isoptericola variabilis
GCCCCGGCGGCGCCGTCGCTCCCGCCCGCGGCGGCGTCGGGCGCGACGGGGCGGCGGGCGTCCTGCGGCAGCACGCGCGACATCAGCGCCTGCGCCGCGTCGGCGACGACCTCGCGGTCGTAGGTCAGCGCGAACTCGAACGTCCGCTCCCGGTCGACGCCGGTGTCGCCCAGGTCGCGGGCCAGCAGCGCGGCGGCGAAGTGCGGCGCGAGCACCGCCACGTCCCACTCGCCGCGGACGGCGTCGTCGCCGTCCAGGCCGGCGCCGCGGACGCCGGCGACCGGCTCGGCGTCGAGGCCCTGCCCGATCGCGGCGACGAAGCCGACCCGGTCGGCGAGCTCGCGGTAGCGGTGCGCCGTGGCCGGGGTGAAGTGCCGGGCCTCCTGGAACGCCGCGACGACGGTGCAGGTGGAGCCCAGCCGCATCGCCTCCCGCTCGAGGTGCTTGCTGACCTCGATGAGCAGCGCCTTCGTGGACCGGCGCAGCGGCGTGCCCGGGGGCAGACAGGCGAACGGCGAGTCGTGCCGGCGGGTGGCGGGCGGGGTGCGCAGCTGCAGCGGCGCGGTGGGCAGCCCCGGGACGAGGGCCTCGCCCGGGCGGCCGAACAGCCATCCCTGACCGAGGCTGGCCCCGAGGGCGCGCGCCATCTGCAGGTGCCCCTCGTGCTCGATGCCCTCGGCGAGCACCACCGTGCCCGCCCGCTCGGCCTCGGCGTTGACGGCGTTCATGATCTCGGCCACCTCGGGGCCGGGGCGCTGCTGCACGAGCCGCAGGTCGAGCTTGACGATGTCGGGCCGCAGGAGCGGCATGAAGGCCAGCGAGAGGTCGTCGGCGCCGACGTCGTCGAGCGCGATGCGCCAGCCGGCCTCGCGCAGGCGCTGCACCGTGGCGAGCAGCTCGGCCGGACGGGCGGCGATGGCGCGCTCCGTGATCTCGAGGACCACCTGCAGGCCCCGCGGGGCGGCGGCGGCGATGGCCAGGAGCTCCTCGAGCGGGGCGGTGTCGAGCACCTCCGGCTCCACGTTGACGAAGAGCGTCAGCGGCTCGAGGACACCCGTGGTGATCGCCGTCCGCAGCGCGGTCCGGCGGCACAGCTCGTCCAGCTCGCGCAGCCGGCCGGCCTCGCGGGCGGCGGCGAAGAGCAGGTCGGGCCGCTCGAGCGGGCCCAGCGGCCCGCGGGCCAGCGCCTCGTAGGCGACCACGGCGCCCGAGTCCAGGTCGACGATCGGCTGGAAGACGCTCCGCACCTGACCGTGCAGGAGCACCTCGTCGATGCCTGTCATGACCCGTCCCCTCGCCGCCGCCGGTGCCGACCGCAGCGGTCGTGCGAGGTACCCATCGGCCGGGCGGGCGACGTCGTGAGGAACGGCGTGACGGACCCGGACGGACGGACCAGAGGTTGCACATGCGCTCCGTCGCAGCACGACGAAAACCCGACAACCGAGGCCGGACATTTGCTTGCCTATCGGCAAAAGATCGCTAGGCTCCGGGCATGGTCTACGACGACACGAGCCGGGGCACCGGCATGCCCGCGCGGAGCGACGAGGGCGGGAGCAGCGGGGCTCCCCCGGCCGACGAGCGGGTCGGCGTCTGGTTCGTCGGCGCGCGGGGCTCGGTGGCCACGACCGCCACACTGGGGGTGCTGGCGATCTCCGGAGGGCTGGCGTCCCGCACCGGGCTGGTGTCCGACCTCCCCAAGGTCGCCGTGGCGGGCCTGCCGCCGGTCGAGGGCCTCGTCCTCGGCGGGCACGACGTCGCCGGCGGGTCGCTGGTGGAGCGCGCGACGGCGCTGGGCCGGTCCGGCGTCGTCCCGCCGCACCTGGTCGCGGCGCTGCAGGACGGGCTGCTTGCCGTGGACGCCCGCATCCGGCCCGGCGTGACAGCGGCCGACGGACCGCAGCGTGCGGGCGCCGACCGGCTGACCGCCGACCTGGTCGCCTTCCGGCAGGAGCACGGCCTCGACCGCGTCGTGGTCGTCGACGTCTCCAGCACCGAGCCGCCGGCCGAGCGCACCGCGGAGGCTGAGGACCTCGAGGCGCTGGAGCGTGCGCTCGACGGCGGCGGCAGCCCGCTGGCGCCCAGCTCGCTGTACGCGTACGCCGCCTTCCGCGCCGGCTGCTCGTTCGTCGCCTTCACGCCGAGCGCCGGTCCGACGGTCGGTGCGCTCGCCGAGCTGGCCAAGCGGGAGGAGCTGCCCTGGGCCGGCCGCGACGGGAAGACCGGCGAGACGCTGGTCAAGACGGCGCTGGCCCCCATGTTCGCCCAGCGGGCCTTGCGCGTGCGGTCGTGGTCGGCCTTCAACATCCTGGGCGGCGGCGACGGCCGCACGCTCGCCGACCCCGCGGCGGCCGCGAGCAAGACCGCGACCAAGGCCATGGCCGTCCAGTCGATCGTCGGCTACCCCGTGGAGGGGCCCGTGCGGATCGACTACGTCGCCGACATGGGCGACTGGAAGACGGCGTGGGACCACGTCGGCTTCGAGGGCTTCCTCGGCACGTCGATGACGCTGCAGTTCACCTGGCAGGGCTGCGACTCCGCGCTGGCCGCCCCGCTCGTCCTCGACCTCGCCCGCCTCATGGCCCGCGCCCACCAGCGCGGCGAGTCGGGCGTCCAGGGCCAGCTCGGCTTCTTCTTCAAGGAGCCCGTCGGCAGCACGGAGCACGCCCTCGGCGCGCAGTGGTCGGCGCTGACCCGCTGGTGCGAGGCCCTCGGGACGTCGGCATGACCGGCTGGCGCGACCTCGCCGAGCTGGTCCGGCTCCCGGCCGCCCTCACCGTCCCCGGCGACGTGATCGCCGGGGCCGCTGCCGCCGGCTGGCCGGCCGGCCGGCGCACGGCCGTGCTGCCCGCCGCCTCGGTGTGCCTGTACCTGGCCGGGATGGCGCTCAACGACTACGCCGACCGGCACCTCGACGCGCAGGAGCGCCCCGAGCGCCCCATCCCGTCCGGGCGCGTGCGGCCGGCGCAGGCCCTCGGCCTGGCGGCGGGCCTCACCGCC
>NZ_LWGM01000300.1 GCF_001750215.1 Isoptericola variabilis
CGGTCGCCGCGGCCGGCGGCCTCGAGGCGCTCAAGGCCGTCCGCACGCAGCACACCGGCGACCGCAGCCCGCTCGCCCTGGCCAACCGCGCCATCGGCGCGCTGCCCGGCCCCGACAAGGCCGCGGCGGGCAAGAACCTCGGCCCGCGCCGCGGGCGCGTCGCGCAGGCGATCGCCCAGCGCCAGGCCGAGCTCGAGGCCGAGCGCGACGAGCGCGTGCTGCGCGACGAGGCCGTCGACGTCACGCTGCCCACCGACCGCCGCCCGGTGGGCGCCCGGCACCCCGTGGAGCTGATCCAGGAGCGCATCGCCGACTTCTTCGTCGGCATCGGCTGGGAGATCGCCGACGGCCCCGAGGTCGAGGCCGAGTGGTACAACTTCGACGCGCTGAACTTCGGGCCCGACCACCCGGCGCGCCAGATGCAGGACACGTTCTACGTCGACGGCGTCACGGGGCCCGGCGCGGACGGCCGGGCGGGCACCGGGGCTGGCGCCGAGCGCCCGAACCTCGTGCTGCGCACGCACACCTCGCCGGTGCAGGCCCGCTCGCTGCTGACCCGCGGCGCGCCGCTGTACGTCGCGGTGCCGGGCAAGGTGTTCCGCACCGACGCCCTGGACGCCACGCACACCCCGGTGTTCCACCAGGTCGAGGGCCTCGCCGTCGACAAGGGCCTGACGATGGCGCACCTCGTGGGCACGCTCGACGCGTTCGCCCGCGCGATCTTCGGCCCCGAGGCCAGGACCCGCCTGCGCCCCAGCTTCTTCCCGTTCACCGAGCCGTCCGCCGAGATGGACCTGTGGTTCCCGCAGAAGAAGGGCGGGCCCGGCTGGATCGAGTGGGGCGGCTGCGGCATGGTGCACCCCAACGTGCTGCGCGCCGCCGGCGTGGACCCCGACGTCTACCAGGGCTTCGCGTTCGGCATGGGCATCGAGCGCTCGCTGATGCTGCGCCACTCGATCGCGGACATGCACGACATCGTGGAGGGCGACGCGCGCTTCTCCACCCAGTTCGGGACGGAGATCTGATGCCCCGCATCGCCATCGACTGGCTCGCCGACCACGTCGAGCTGCCCGCGGGCCTCACCGCCGAGCGGCTCGCCGCCGACCTCGTGCGGGTCGGCCTGGAGGAGGAGGAGATCCACGGCGCCGCCGTGACCGGCCCCCTCGTCGTCGGCCGCGTCCTCGAGCGCGTGCCCGAGCCGCAGAAGAACGGCAAGACCATCAACTGGTGCCAGGTCGACGTCGGCGCGCACAACGTCGACGGCGTCCCGGCCGCCGAGGGTGGCACGCCGCGCGGCATCGTCTGCGGCGCGCACAACTTCGACGCCGGCGACCTCGTCGTCGTCGCGCTGCCCGGGGCCGTGCTGCCGGGACCGTTCGCGATCGCCAGCCGCAAGACCTACGGCCACGTCTCCGACGGCATGATCTGCTCCCAGCGCGAGCTCGGCCTGGGCGAGGACCACGACGGGATCATCGTGCTGCCCCGCCTCGGGTTCGCCGAGGCGGACCTCGCGCCCGGCCAGGACGCGGTCGCGCTGCTCGGCCTCGGCGACGAGGTGCTCGAGATCAACGTGACGCCCGACCGCGGGTACGCGTTCAGCTACCGCGGCGTGGCCCGCGAGTACGCCCACTCCACGGGCGCGAAGTTCACCGACCGGGGCCTGCCGGAGAACCTCCCGACGGCGCCGCCGGCGGCCACGCCGGACGGGTTCGCCGTCGAGGTGGACGACGCCGCGCCGATCCACGGCGTCGTGGGCTGCGACCGGTTCGTCACGCGCGTCGTGCGGGGCATCGACCCGGCGGCCCCGACCCCGGCGTGGATGAAGCGCCGGCTCGAGGCGTCCGGCATGCGCGCCATCTCGCTGGCCGTCGACGTCACCAACTACGTGATGCTCGACCTCGGCCAGCCGCTGCACGCCTACGACCTGGCGAAGGTCGCGGCGCCGGTCGTCGTGCGCCGCGCGGCCGACGGCGAGCGCCTCACCACGCTCGACGACGTCGACCGCGCCCTGCACCCCGAGGACCTGCTCATCACCGACTCGCCCGACGGCGCGCGCGGCGCGCGCGTGCTGGGCCTGGCCGGCGTCATGGGCGGCGCCTCCTCCGAGGTCGGCGACGCGACGACGGACGTGCTCGTCGAGGCCGCGCACTTCGACCCGATCACCGTGGCCCGCACCGCCCGCCGCCACAAGCTGCCGTCCGAGGCGGCCAAGCGGTTCGAGCGCGGCGTCGACCCCCGCCTGCCGGCCGTCGCGGCGCAGCGCGTCGTCGACCTGCTCGTCGAGCTGGGCGGCGGGACGGCGGACGCGGCCGTGAGCGACCTCGACACCACCACGGCGCCGGCGCCCGTCGCCGTGCCGGTCGACCTGCCCTCGCGGCTGGCCGGCGTCGGGTACGCCCGCGAGCAGGTCGTCGCGATCCTCGAGCAGGTGGGCTGCACGGTCGAGGGGGACGGCGACGTGCTGACCGTGACGCCCCCGACCTGGCGCCCGGACCTCACCGAGCCGGCGGCCTTCGTTGAGGAGGTCGTCCGCATCGCCGGCTACGACCAGATCCCGTCCGTGCTGCCCACCGCCCCCGGCGGGCGCGGGCTCACGCGGGAGCAGCGCACCCGGCGGTCGGTGGCCCGCGCCCTGGCCGAGGCCGGCCTGGTCGAGACGCTGTCCTACCCGTTCGTGAGCGAGGCGGACCTCGACGCCCTCGGCCTGCCCGCCGACGACGCCCGGCGCCGCGCGCTGCGCCTGGCCAACCCGCTGGCCGACGACCGGCCGCTGATGCGCACGCACCTGCTGGTGACGCTGCTGGAGACCGCGCGCCGCAACGTGGCCCGCGGCCTGCCGGACGTCGCGCTCTTCGAGGTCGGGCTCGTGACGCGGCCGGTGGCCGGGGCGCCCGCCGCCCCGCAGCTGCCGGTGGGCGTGCGCCCGTCCGACGACGAGCTGGCGGCGCTCGCCGCGGCGGTCCCGCCGCAGCCGCGCCACGTGGCCGGCGTGCTG
>NZ_LWGM01000301.1 GCF_001750215.1 Isoptericola variabilis
CGGCAGCGGCCTGGCCGGGCTGCGCGAGCGGCTCGCCGCCGTGGGCGGCGGCGTCACGACGCGGTACGACGGCGACCGGTTCGTGCTCGCCGCCCGCGTGCCCGCCGTCGTCGTGCCGGACCGTCCGGGCGTCCCCGGCCCCGACCCTCGCCCGAAGGAGCGTGCATGATCCGCGTGGTGCTCGCGGACGACGAGACCCTCATCCGCGACGCCGTCGCCGCCCTGCTGGCGCTCGAGCCGGACATCGAGGTCGTGGCCGTCGCCGGCTCCGGCACCGAGGCGCTCGCGGTCATCGAGCGGGTGCGGCCCGACGTGGCCGTCCTCGACCTGCAGATGCCCGGGCTGGACGGCATCGAGGTCGCCGAGCGGGTCGCCCGCAGCGTGCCGGGCTGCGGCGTCGCCGTCGTCACGAGCCACGGCCGGCCCGGATACCTCAAGCGGGCGCTCGCCGTGGGGGCGCGGGCGTTCCTGCCCAAGACCGTCCCGGCGGGCGTGCTCGCCACGGCCGTCCGGCAGGTGGCGGCCGGCGGGCGCTACGTCGACTCCGAGCTGGCCGCCGAGGCGATCGCCGCCGGCGACTCCCCGCTCACCGCGCGGGAGGCCGACGTGCTCGAGCTCGCCGCCGACGGCGCGCCCGTGGAGGAGATCGCCCACCGCGCCGCCCTGGCGCCGGGCACCGTGCGCAACTACCTGTCGTCCGCCGTCGCCAAGCTCGGGGCGAGCAACCGGCACGAGGCGGTGCGGCTGGCCCGCGCGCAGGGGTGGCTCTGACCGGTGGGCCCGAGGGTGCGGGCGGCCGCCCGAGGTGTCCCCGGCGGACCGTAGGCTGGTCCCCGTGTACGAGGGCGCTGTCCAGGACCTGATCGACGAGCTCGGCCGACTGCCCGGGGTCGGCCCCAAGAGCGCCCAGCGCATCGCGTTCCACCTGCTCGCCGCAGACGCCACGGACGTGCGCCGCCTCGTCGACGCGCTGACCGAGGTCAAGGCGCGGGTGCGGTTCTGCGAGGTGTGCGGCAACGTGGCCGAGGCCGAGCGCTGCCGCATCTGCCTGGACCCGCGCCGCAGCGACGAGGTCATCTGCGTGGTCGAGGAGCCCAAGGACGTGGTCGCCATCGAGCGCACCCGCGAGTTCCGCGGGCGCTACCACGTGCTCGGCGGCGCCATCAACCCGATCGAGGGCGTGGGCCCGGACGACCTGCGCACCGCGGAGCTGATGGCCCGCCTCGCCGACGGCGTGGTGCAGGAGGTCATCCTGGCCACCGACCCGAACGTCGAGGGCGAGGCCACGGCCACCTACCTGGCCCGTCTCATCGGGCCGATGGGTCTCACCGTCTCGCGCCTGGCAAGCGGGCTGCCGGTCGGCGGAGACTTGGAGTACGCCGACGAGGTCACCCTCGGCCGGGCGTTCGAGGGACGGCGCGTGGTCGGCCGCTGAGGCCGGCCCGACGAGACGTGAGGGGGGCCCACGTGGGCGAGATCGAGGTGGCGGGCGACCTGCGCGAGGTCGCCGAGAGGACCCAGGGCCACGTGCGCGCGTTCCTGTCGACGACCACGCAGGTCGCCTCGGGCGCGTACCCGGGCGCCGAGCTGAGCCTGCTGCTGCTGGCCACCAGCGACCTGCTGGCCGCCGGGGCGCAGCTCGCGGCGATCACCGACGTCGTGCCCGTGGAGCGGTTCGAGCCCGACGCCGGCCCGGACACCGACGTGGACCCGCTGCGCGCCGCGCTGGCGCGGATGTTCGACGGCTTCGACGACTACGTCGAGGTCGTCGACCCGGTGCTCGGCGCCGAGGCGGGGCCCGCGACGCTCTCGGGCGACCTCGCGGCCGTCGTCGAGGAGCTCGCCAAGGGGCTGCAGCACTACGACGAGGGCCACGAGCTCGAGGCCCTGTGGTGGTGGCAGTTCTCCTACCTGTCCTCCTGGGGCGAGCGTGCGGCGAGCGCCGTGCGCGTGCTGCACGGCGTGCTCGCGCACCTGCGCCTCGACGTCGCCGACGACGTGGCGCAGGAGGCGGAGTACGACGCCCTGCACTCCTGAGCGCGCCCCGCGGCCTGCCGCCGTCCTGAGCGGCGGTTCACCCGCCCGCGTCCGCCCGGTCCGGCCGGGTGCCCGGTAGCGTCCGGGCCATGGAGTCCAGCAGGGGGATCCGCGCCGTCGGCGTGCGCAGGGCGTTCGGCGACGTGCAGGCGCTGGCCGACGTGGACCTGGAGGCGCGCCCGGGACGGGTGACCGCGCTCGTGGGGCCGAACGGGTCGGGCAAGACCACGCTGCTGCTCGTGCTGGCCGGGCTGCTGGTGCCCGACGCCGGGCAGGTCACCGTGGCCGGCTTCGACCCGGTCACCGAGGGCCCGCAGGCCCGCGCCCGCACCGGGTGGATGCCCGACGTCTTCGGCACGTGGGACTCCCTGACCGCGCGCGAGGTGCTCACCACCGTGGCGGCGGCCTACCGCCTGCCGCGGGACGCCGGCGCCGCCCGTGCCACCGAGCTGCTGGAGCTGGTGCACCTGGCCGAGCTGGCCGACGCCCCGGCCCACGTGCTCTCGCGCGGGCAGAAGCAGCGGCTCGGCCTGGCCCGCGCGCTCGTGCACGACCCCGACGTGCTGCTGCTCGACGAGCCCGCCTCCGGCCTCGACCCGCGCTCCCGGGTGGACCTGCGCGTGCTGGTGCGCGAGCTCGCCGCCCGGGGCACCACCGTGCTGGTCAGCTCGCACGTGCTCACCGAGCTCGACGAGATGGCCGACGACGCCGTGTTCCTGTCCGGCGGCCGCACCGTGGCCACGCAGTCGGTGGCCGCGGCGCAGGAGCAGCGGCGGCGGTGGCGCCTGGCGGCGCTCGACCCCGCCGCGCTGGGCGTGTGGCTCGCCGCGGCGGGGGTGCCCTCGCCCCGCACCGACGCGGAGCTGCTGCTCGCGCACGCGCTGGGGACCGACCGGGGCGAGCTGCGCCGGCTGGCGGTCCTGGACGCGGCCCTGCCGGG
>NZ_LWGM01000302.1 GCF_001750215.1 Isoptericola variabilis
GACGGGATCGTGGTGCGGGTGCCGCGCTGGCGTCGGCGGCTGCCCGGCGTGCGCGGCTCGGTGGCCTGAGCCCGGCAGCACGGGCCCGGCAGCACGGGCCCGGCAGCACGGGCCCGGCAGCACGGGAACGGCGAGACGCGGACGGCGCGCCCGGGACCTCCCGGGCGCGCCGTCGTCGTGCGTCGGCGGGCGGGTCAGACCCGCGAGTCGGCCTGCGACTCGTAGACCGAGGCGTCCAGCACCGTGCGCTCGGCGCCGTCGAGGGCCGCGTCGAGCGCTGCGGTGTCGGCGGGCACGCCGCCGAGGCTCGGCATCATCTCGGCCAGGCGGGGGCGCCAGGCCTCGACCTTCGTGGGGAAGCAGCGCTCGAGCACGCCGACCATCGCCGACGCCGCCGTCGAGGCGCCCGGCGAGGCGCCCAGCAGGCCGGCGATGGTGCCGTCGGCCGCGGCGACCACCTCGGTGCCGAACTCCAGCACGCCCTTGCCGTCCTTGTCGCGCTTGATCACCTGCACGCGCTGGCCGGCCACGATCTTCTCCCAGTCGCCGGGCATGGCCTCGGGGAAGAACTGCTGCAAGGACTCGAACTTCGCCTCGGGGCTCTTGAGCAGCTCCTTGACCAGGTACTGCGTGAGGTCCAGGTTCTTCAGCCCGGCGCCCAGCATCGAGGTGAGGTTGTGCGCGCGCAGCGAGGTGACCAGGCCCAGGTACTTGCCCTTCTTGAGGTACTTGGGGCTGAACCCGGCGTACGGGCCGAACATCAGGTACGTCCGGCCGTCCACCACGCGGGTGTCCAGGTGCGGCACCGACATGGGCGGCGCGCCGACGTCGGCCTTGCCGTACACCTTGGCCTGGTGGCGGGCGACGAGCTCGGGGTTCGCCGTGCGGAGGAACTCGCCGGAGATCGGGAAGCCGCCGAAGCCCTGGATCTCCGGGATGCCGGCCGACTGCAGCAGCGGCAGCGCGCCGCCGCCGGCGCCGACGAACACGAAGCGCGCCGTGACGGTCCGGGTGCGCTCGGGCGCGTTCCAGGAGCGGTCCTTGATCTTGAGGCGCCAGCGCCCGTCGCGGGTGCGCTTGATGCTCTTCACCTCGTGCTGCAGGCGCAGCCGGGCGCCGTTCGCCACCATGGTGTCGAGCAGCTGGCGGGTCAGCGCCCCGAAGTCGACGTCCGTGCCCAGGGCGTTGCGGGTCGCGGCCACGGGCTCGGCCGGGTCGCGGCCCTCCACGAGCAGGGGAGCCCACCGGGCGATCTGCGCGCGGTCGGTGCTGAACTCCATGTCGCTGAACAGCGGGTGGGCCGACAGCGTCTCGTACCGGCGGCGCAGGTAGTCGACGTTGGCCTCGCCGCGCACGAACGTCATGTGCGGCGTGCGGCTGATGAACGCCGTGCTCGTCAGGCGGCCCGTGGTGAGCAGGTGGCTCCACAGCTCGCGGGAGACCTCGAACTGCTCGTTGATCTTGACGGCCTTGGTGACGTCGATCGTGCCGTCGGGCCGCTCGGGCGTGTAGTTCAGCTCGCAGAGCGCGGCGTGCCCGGTCCCCGCGTTGTTCCACGGGTTCGACGACTCCTGCGCGACGTCGTCGAGCCGCTCGTAGACGTGGATCGACCAGTCGGGCTCCAGCTGCTGCAGCAGCGTCCCGAGGGTCGCGCTCATGATGCCGCCGCCGATCAGGACGACGTCGACGGCGTCCCGGGTGCTCGTGGAAACAGAAGTCACGATCCGTCAGTGTAGGAGCGCGTGAAAACCGTCACGAAATGGCCGGCGCGTCTATGACACCGGTCACAAACGGGGTGGCGGGGCGGGTGGGATCGCTCACACGCGCGTCGGGCGCGAGCCCGGCGGCCCGGGGGCGGTCGCGGGAGGCGGTCGCCGAGGTGTCCGGCGCACACCGTACCCGACGCCGCGCGCCCGACCAGCCGCGACGCCAGGTGTCGGGGTGTCGGAGGTGTCGGAGGTGGCGGGGGTGTCCGGGGGGCGTCGCGGCTCACGGCCACAGCAGCCCCTTCGTCCACCCGGCCGCGCCGGCGCGGTAGCGCAGGCGCACGTGCCCGTCCTCGGCCGCCTGCCAGAACTCGATCTCGGCCGGCGCCAGGACGTAGGCGGTCCACGTGGGAGCGGCGAGCGTGCGGTCGGCCCGGACCCGCCCGAGCGCCTCGTCGAACGCCTCGCGCAGCTGCGCCTGGTCGGTCAGCGGCTCGCTCTGGTGGGTGAGCAGCCCCGCGGCGCGCGAGGCCTCGGGGCGCGCCAGGAAGTCCGCGCGCGAGACCGCCTCGGGCCCCGGGTGCACGGCGCCGCTGACGCGCACCTGCCGGCCCAGGTCCCGCCAGAAGAAGGTCAGTGCCGCGTGCGGGTTCGCCGCCAGGTCGCGGCCCTTGGGGCTGGTGGCGTGCGCGGCGAACCAGAAGCCGTCGGCGTCGACGTCCTTGAGGGTGAGCATCCGGGCGTGCACGGCGCCCGCGGCGTCCGCGGTCGCGAGGTTGGCGGCGTGCGGCGCGGGCACGCCGGCGGCGACCGCGTCGTCGAACCACGCGGCGAAGAGCGCCAGGGGGTCCGTCGGCGTGGCCTCCACCTCGAACGGCGGCAGGTCGTCGGGGAAGGTCGGCAGCCCGCGCAGCCGGTCGCGGAAGTCGCTCATGCGGGTCTCCTTCGCGGTGGTGCCCCGGGAGCGGTGCGGCCTCCGGAGCGGTGTGGCCTCAGAAGTAGTCACGCACGTGGACCTGCCGCCCGCCCCAGACGGCGTCCCAGAGCAGGTCGTGCGCCGCCGGGCCGGCCAGGTGGCCGGCGAGGCGCAGGTTCGCCGTCGACTGCGCGCCCGCCCACGACGCCGCGAGGCCGTCGTTCTTTACCCCGTGCTAAGGTTCCGCACCGGTAATTCACGTGATCTTCAGGGAAAGGACGCAACAGGCGGCCGCACCACCAGAGAATCACCCGTGGCTGCCGAGGATCATGAGCAATCCA
>NZ_LWGM01000303.1 GCF_001750215.1 Isoptericola variabilis
ACGCTGATGAAGGTGCTCTCCGGCGTCTACCCGCACGGGACGTACGGCGGCCAGATCCTGCTCGACGGCGAGGAGGTGCGCTTCGGCTCGATCAACGACTCTGAGGCACGCGGCGTCGTCATCATCCCTTCCAGCGCCGCCCGTCGGGGGTGCCCGGGGCGCAGGACGTGCTCGGCTCGGTCACCGACGCCGCGGCGACCGCCCGCGCGGTCAAGGGCGTCGACGGCGTCGTGCACCTGGCCGCGCGCGTCTCGCTGGCGGGCGACCCCGCCGAGTTCGAGCGGGTCAACGTGGGTGGCACGGCCACGCTGCTCGACGCCGCCGAGCGCGCCGGGGCGGCCAGGTTCGTGCAGGTGTCCTCGCCCTCCGTGGCGCACGCCGGCGACTCCCTCGTGGGCGTGGGCGCCGGCCAGGCGGATCCGGCGCACGCGCGCGGCGAGTACGCCCGCACCAAGGCGGCCGCCGAGCTGCTGGCGCTCGGCCGCGACGGGGACCTGCCCGTGGTGGCCGTGCGCCCGCACCTCGTGTGGGGGCCCGGGGACACCCAGCTCGTCGAGCGCGTGCTCGACCGCGCCCGCCGCGGCCGCCTGCCGCTGCTCGGGCACGGCGCCGCGCTCATCGACAGCACGTACGTGGACAACGCGGCCGACGGCATCGTGGCGGCGTACGACCGCGCGCCGCAGGTGCACGGTCGCGCGTACGTGCTGACCAACGGCGAGCCGCGCACGGTCGCCGACCTGCTGGGCGGCATCTGCCGCGCCGCCGGGGTGCGCCCGCCGGCGTGGCGCGTGCCCGCCGGGCTGGCCCGCGCCGCCGGCGGCGCGGTCGAGGCGGTGTGGCGGGTGCGGCCCGGGCAGGACGAGCCGCCGATGACGCGCTTCCTGGCCGAGCAGCTGTCCACCGCGCACTGGTTCGACCAGCGCGCCACCCGCGCCGAGCTGGAGTGGGCGCCGCGCGTCTCGGTCGACGAGGGCCTGGCGCGCCTGGCCGCGCACTACCGCGCCGCCTGACGCCGGCGGGTGTCCGGCCGGGCACCGCCGCGGTCACCGGAAGTCCCGCGAGCGGGTGTGCACCGGCAGCCGCAGCGGCGCCAGGTGCTCGGCGACGAGGTTGACCGCGCCGTCGGCCTTCTCCACCCGCCCGCGCACCACCATGGCGGGCGCCCCGCGCGCGACCGGCCGGAACCGCTGCCACAGCCCGGGCGAGCACACGACGTTGAGCAGGCCGGTCTCGTCCTCCAGCGACAGGAAGGTCGTGCCGCCGGCCGTGCCGGGCCGCTGGCGGTGGGTCACCACGCCGCCGACGGCGACCCGCCGCCCGGCGTCGGTGCCGAAGGCCTCCGCGACGGTGACCACCCCCGCCTGCCGCAGCCCGTCGCGCACCAGCTCCAGCGGCGACAGGCCGGGGGTGACGCCGGTGGCCCACGCGTCGGCGACGGCGGTCTCCACCTCGGACATGCCGGGCAGCGTCGGGGCCGCCACCCCGACGCTCACCCCCTCGAGCGTGCCCGGCCCCTCCTGGCCCAGCGCCCCGGCCGCCCACAGCGCCTCGCGCCGCGTCACGCCGAGGCCGTCCGTGGCGCCGGCGGTGGCCAGCGCCTCGAGCTGGGCGGTGGACAGGTCCACCCGCCGCACGAGGTCGCGCAGGTCCCGGAACGGGCCGCCCGACTCCCGCTCGGCCACGATGCGCTCGGCGAGGTCCGTGCCGACGCCGCGCACCTGCGCCAGCCCCTGGCGCACCGCGAGGCGCAGGTCCGGGTCGGGGCCGTGGGCGGCCTCGGGCGAGCGCGGCAGCGGCGTCGTCTCCGGCGGCAGGACGGCGTCGTCGGGCAGGCGCTCGACGCAGGCCAGCGCCCGGGAGGCGTTGAGGTCCGGCCGCAGCACGGTGACGCCGTGCCGGTGCGCGTCCGCGGCCAGCGACTGCGGCGAGTAGAAGCCCATGGGCTGCGCGGCGAGCAGCCCGGCGTAGAACGCGGCCGGGTGGTGCACCTTGAGCCAGGAGCTGGCGTAGACCAGGAACGCGAAGGAGAAGGCGTGCGACTCGGGGAAGCCGAAGTCGGCGAACGCCTTGAGCTTGTCGTAGACCTCCTCGCGCACGTCCGGCGGCACCCCGCGCTCGGCCATCCCGGACATCAGCCGCTCGCGCAGCGCCTCCATCTTCTCGACCGACCGCTTGGAGCCCATGGCCCGGCGCAGCCGGTCGGACTCGGCGGGCGTGAACCCCGCGACGTCGATGGCCATCTGCATGAGCTGCTCCTGGAACAGCGGCACGCCGAGGGTGCGCTCCAGCGAGGGCTCGAGCAGCGGGTGCGCGTACCGGACCGGCTCGCGGCCCTGCCGCCGCTCGATGTACGGGTGCACCGACCCGCCCTGGATGGGCCCGGGGCGGATGAGCGCCACCTCCACGACGATGTCGTAGAACCGCCGCGGCTGCAGGCGCGGCAGCGTGGCCATCTGGGCGCGGGACTCGACCTGGAACACGCCCACGGTGTCGGCGGCGCACAGCAGGTCGTACACCGCCGGGTCCTCGTCCGGCAGCGAGTGCAGCGCCAGCCGCTCGCCCGTGCGCTCGGCGACCGCCTCGAAGGCGTACCGGATGGCGGTGAGCATCCCGAGGCCCAGCAGGTCGAACTTCACCAGGCCGGCGTCGGCGCAGTCGTCCTTGTCCCACTGCAGCACCGTGCGCCCCTCCATGCGGGCCCACTCCACGGGGCACACCTCGACCACGGGCCGGTCGCACATGACCATGCCGCCGGAGTGGATGCCCAGGTGCCGCGGCAGGCGCAGCATCCGGTCGGCGAGGTCGAGCACGGCGTCGGGGATCTCGCCCTGCTCCTGCGCCGACGGCGGCACCTGCGCGGGCACGACGTCGTGGGAGTCGTGCGCGCGCAGCGCCTCGGCCGCGCGGTCCGCCCGGCGCGCGCCGTCGTCCTGCGCGAGCGGGTCGGCCACGGGCGGGCCC
>NZ_LWGM01000304.1 GCF_001750215.1 Isoptericola variabilis
GCCCGCGGCCGGGCCGGTGCGCGGCGCCGGTCCGCTGAGCCAGCGCTCGCGGGCCCGCGCGGCAGGCCGCGTGCGGCTCGTCGGCGACGCCTCCGGCTACGTCGACGCGCTGACCGGCGAGGGGGTGCGCGTCGGGCTCGCGCAGGCCGACGCCGTCGTGCGCCACCTCGCGGACCCGGCGGCCTACGAGCGGGCGTGGCGCGCCGCCACGCGGGACTACCGACGGCTGACCAGCGGGCTGCTGGCCTGGGCGGGCAGCCCCGCCCGGGGCGCGATCGTGCCCGCGGCCGGGGCGGCCCCGTGGCTCTTCGGCGCCGTCGTGGAGCGCCTGGCGCGCTGAGCCCGCGGCGCCGGCCGGACCGCTGCCGGGCCCGTCAGTCCGTCAGCCTTCGGCGTCCGCCCACTCGAGCACCAGGTCGGCGTCCTCGCGGGTGGCGGCGATGAGCTCGGCGTTGACCTGGTCGGTGCCCAGCGCCCAGGCCCGCGCCTCCTGCGGCGTCTTGCCGAAGGCGGCGTGCCGGGCCACCAGGCGGTCCAGGCGCAGCTCCTCCGGCGGCTGGAGGTACCAGACCTCCCGCATCCGCGCCCGCGCCCGGGGCCACGCGCCCGAGCGCGCGAGCAGGTAGTTGCCCTCCGTGACGACGAGCGGGACGTCGGCGGGCACGGCCACGCCGGCGGCCACGGGCTCCTCGATCTCCCGGCGGAACACGGGCGCGTAGACCGCTCCGTCGCCGGGCCGCTGGGCGGCCAGCCGCTCGAGCAGGGCGGCGTACCCGGCGTCGTCGAACGTGTCGATCGCGCCCTTGCGGTCGCGCCGGCCCAGCTCCTCGAGGACGGCGTTGGACAGGTGGAAGCCGTCCATGCCGACGACGACGGCGCGCCGCGGCCCGAGCGCGTCGGCCAGCGCGTGCGCGAGCGTCGACTTGCCGGCGCCGGGCGCGCCGACCAGGCCGAGCACGGTGCGCCCGCCGGCGGTGACGACGAGCACGTCGTCGGCCTCCCGGCGCACCCGCAGGTCCGGCAGCTGCGCGCTCGCCGGCCCCTCGCCCGCGAGACGCCAGGACGCGCCGAGCAGGTCGGCCTCCCGCGGGGAGCGCGCCCGCCCGGCCGGCACCGGCGCGGCGAGGTCGGGGAAGGTCAGCGGCTCGCCACCGGCCCCGACGCCGGCGCCGGGTGCGGGCGCGAACGCGTCGCGCAGGCTCGCCCACACGGCGTCGAGCTCGCCCTGCACGTGGGCGCTGCCGGAGGTGAGCACCACGACGGCGTCGTGCTGCGGCCACACGACCGCGAGCTGTCCGAACGCGCCGTCGGCGCGGAAGGCGCCCGCCGGCGTGCAGCGCCAGAGCTGGTAGCCGTACCCCAGCTGCCAGTCGGCGTCCCACTGCTGCGGGGCGCTGTCCACCTGCCAGGCGGCCGCGGCGTCGACCCACGCCTCCGGCACCAGCTGCCGGTCGCCCCAGCGGCCGCGGCGCAGCAGGAGCTCGCCGAACGCGGCGAGGTCCTCGGTGGCGACGGCCAGGCCGGTGCCGCCGAGGTCGATGCCGTCCGGGTCCTGCTCCCACGTGGCGCCGTGGATGCCCAAAGGCTCGAGGAGCCGCGGGCGCAGGTAGTCGAGCAGCCGCTCGCCGGTGAGCCGGTGCAGGATCGCCGAGAGCAGGTACGTCGCGCCCGTGTCGTAGACGAACAGGGTGCCGGGCTCGTGCCGGACCGGGTCCGCCAGCACCGCCTGCACCCACCGTCCTGCGGGGCGGTCGCGGCGGCGCTCCGCGGCCCGCAGGCTGTCCGCGGCGTGCCCGCTGGTCATGGTCAGCAGGTGGCGCACGCGCATCGCGCCCAGGTGCGGACCCGGGTCGACCGGGGCGTCGTCCGGGAGCAGGTCCAGGACCCGGTCGTCCAGCGTGAGCCGGCCCTCGGCCACGGCCAGGCCGACCGCGACGGCGGTGAAGGCCTTCGACACCGAGAACATCAGGTGGCGGTGCTCGGCGGCGTGGGGCGTCCACCACGCCTCGGCGACCACGCTGCCGTGCCGCAGCACCATGAGGCTGTGCGCCCCGCCCTGTGCGTCGAGGCGGTGGACCAGGTCGCGGAGCGCCGCGGGGTCGACCCCCGCGCTCTCCGGCGAGGTGCGCGGCAGGCGCCGCGGCGACGTCGTCGTCATGGCCCGCATTGTGCCGCAGCCGGCCCGCGGGCGCGCCGCGGGCCCGCGGCGGCCGCCACCCTCAGCCGCGGCCCGCCACCACGGCGGCCATGAGCTCCAGGGACAGCGGCGCCACCGGGTACGGGGTCGCGGGGTCGGCGGGATCCACCCAGACGAGGTCCTCGAGCTCGGCCTGCGGGCGCGGCTCGAACCCGGCGGGCAGCTCGACGGCGAACGCGTGGGCGTCGACCACGTGGTCCGGCTCGTTGGCGGCGACCGCCGAGCGCCGCCCGAGCGGACGCACGACCTCGGGGGCGACGTCGACCCCGATCTCCTCGGCGACCTCGCGCAGGAGCGCCGCGAGCGGTTCCTCCCCCGGCTCGATCTTGCCGCCCACCTGCATGAACGCCGTCGTCCCGCGCTTGCGGACGAGCAGGAAGCGCCCGTCCCGGACGATCACGGCGGCGACGATGTGGAGCACGGTGGGCGACTCGGCAGGCACCCGGCCAGGGTAGGCCCGTCCCGGGTCGACCCGGCCCGAGCAGGCCCGTCCCGGTGCCGGGCGGGCGTCACTCGTTGTCGAGCTTCTCCTCGATCACCGTGCCGTCGAGCATCCGCACCACGAGCGGCACGCCGACCAGCCCGGTGGACGTGATGTCCGGGTCGTCGGCGGAGGCGTCGTCGTAGTACGAGTCCGCCGGGCGTGCACCGCCCGGCGCGGGACGAGCGGGTGCGGTGCCACGGGCCTGGAGCGCGTGGCGCTGCGCGGCCTCGAGCGGGGACTCGCGCCGCAGCGCCCCGGGCGCGGTGGGGGCACCCGCC
>NZ_LWGM01000305.1 GCF_001750215.1 Isoptericola variabilis
CGGTGCCGGCCGCGGCCGCGGCGCCCGCCCCGCGCGGCACCGCCGGGCGCGCCTCCCGGTCGATGCCCGAGGTGCTCACGGTGCGGCTCATCGTGCTCGCCGTCGTCGTGATGATCGCGGCGGTGCTGCTCGTGCCCACGGTGCGCGCGTGGGTGCAGCAGACCGCCGAGACCAGCGCGCTGCGCGCCGAGCTCGCCGCGCACGAGGCCGAGCGCGACGCCCTGGACCGCGAGCTGGCCCGCTGGGACGACGAGTCCTACGTCGTCGGGCAGGCGCGCGACCGGCTGAGCTTCGTCATGCCGGGGGACCACGTGTGGCGCGTGCTGGACGCCGACAGCGTGGTGGAGGACGTCGACCCGGTCACCGGCAAGCCGGTGACCGACGGCGTCGTCGGCACCGACGGCGACTCGGACCGGCCCTGGTTCACGACGCTGTGGGAGTCGGTGCAGGTCGCCGACGGCCCGACGCCGGCGGCGTCGACGCAGTCGTCCACGCAGCCGTCCACGGCGCCCTCGACGGCACCCTCGCCGTCCGGCGGCGCGTCGGCGAGCCCCGCGCCGTCCGACGGCTGACGCTCAGACCGACCGCTGCCGGCGGTCCGCGGCCACCGGCCGCCTACGGGACAATGGGGACGTGAGCCACCGCGTCCCCGCCGACCCCACCGACGTCACGCCCGCCGACCTCGAGGTCCTCGCCGAGCAGCTCGGCCGCGAGCCGCGCGGCGTCGTGGGCATCGCCGCGCGCTGCGTGTGCGGCCGCCCCCTCGTGGCGCGCACCGTGCCGCGGTTGCCCGACGGCACGCCGTTTCCCACCACGTACTACCTCACGCACCCGGGCGCCGTCGCGGCCGCCTCGACGCTCGAGGCGAACGGCGTGATGAAGGAGATGACGGCGCGCCTCGAGGCGGACGCCGAGCTCGCCGCCGCGTACGCCAGCGCCCACGACTCCTACCTCGCCGACCGTGCGGAGCTCGGCCACGTCGAGGAGATCGACGGCATCTCGGCCGGCGGCATGCCCACCCGCGTCAAGTGCCTGCACGTGCTCATGGCGCACGCGCTGGCCCGGCCGGGCGTCAACCCGCTGGGCGAGGAGGCCCTCGATCTGGCCGCGCCGATGTGGCGCCGGGACCGCTGCACGTGCTGACCGGCTGCCGCCGTCGGCGCCGGGTGAGAGGGTGGTCCGCGTGACCGAGCCCGCCACCCTGCAGCACCCCGCCGACCCCGCGAAGGGCGGCCGCCGGGTCGCCGCCGTCGACTGCGGCACGAACTCGATCCGCCTGCTGGTGGCCGACGTCGCCGACGACGGCACGCTGCGGGAGGTCGAGCGCCGCACCACCATCGTGCGGCTCGGCCAGGACGTGGACCGCACGGGCGAGCTGCACCCCGACGCGCTGGAGCGCACCTTCGCGGCGACACGCGAGTACGCGGAGGCCGTCCGGGCGACGGGCGCGCAGGAGGTCCGGTTCGTCGCCACGTCGGCGACGCGCGACGCGCGCAACCGCGAAGTGTTCGTCGCCGGGATCGTCGACGCGCTCGGCGTCGCGCCGGAGGTCGTCTCCGGCGACGAGGAGGCCGAGCTGTCCTTCCGCGGCGCCACCGGCGCCGTCTCGGCGTCGCACGCCGGGCCGTTCCTCGTGGTCGACCTCGGGGGCGGGTCCACCGAGCTGGTGCTGGGCACCGAGGCGCCCGAGGCGGCGGTGTCGATGGACGTCGGCTCCGTGCGCCTCACGGAGCGCCACCTGCGCAGCGACCCGCCCACCGAGGCCGAGATCGCGGCGGCGCGCGCCGACGTGCGCGCGGCGCTCGACGCCGCGGCCGCGGTCGTGCCGCTCGGCCGCACGACGACGCTCGTCGGCCTCGCCGGCTCGGTCACGTCCGTCACCGCGTTCGCGCTGGACCTGCCGAGCTACCAGCGCGAGCGGGTCGACGGGGCGCAGCTGACCGTCGAGCAGGTGCTCGAGGCCTGCGACCGGCTGCTGCACATGACGCGCGAGGAGCGCCTCGCGCTCGGGTTCATGCACCCCGGCCGCGCCGACGTCATCGGCGCCGGGGCGCTCGTGTGGGGCGAGGTGGTCGCCCGCGTGCGCGAGGAGGTCGCCGCCCAGGGCGGCGCGCTCACCGGCGTCGTGACGAGCGAGCACGACATCCTCGACGGGATCGCCCTCTCCGTCGCCTGACGGCGCCCGCGCGCGCCGACCGCCCCTGGCCTCCGCACGCCCCGACACGCCGACGGCGTGTCGGGGCGTGTCCGCGACCGGTAGTGCGCATCGCGTAGTACTGTCCGGCGCAGAGGCCACGGGAGGACGCGCATGGACACGACCCAGCTGCTCAAGGGAGTGCTCGACGCCGCCGTGCTGGCCGTCGTCGAGGCGGAGGACGGCTACGGCTACGACGTCGTGCGGCGCCTGCGGGCGCAGGGGCTGCACGACGTCGGCGACGCCTCGGTGTACGGCACGCTGCGCCGGCTGTACGCGGCAGGCGCGCTGACCAGCTACGTCCAGCCCTCGATCGAGGGCCCGCACCGCAAGTACTACGGCATCACCCCGCACGGGCGGGCGATGCTCGCGACCCAGCGCAAGGAGTGGCAGGAGTTCGCCCGGACGCTCGGCGGCCTGCTCGGCTCGAGGAACGAGGCTGCGTGATGACCACCGGAAACCTGCTCGACGCCCACGTCCGCGGCTACGCCCAGGCGGTGCGCCTGCACCTGGCGGACCTGGGGCCCGAGGTCGTCGAGGACCTCACCGACGGCCTCGAGGCCGACCTGGCCGAGGCGCTGGCCGACCGCATGCCGGCGGTGCCCGGCACCCCGGGGGACGACGACGTCGTCCTCGACCTGACGCGGGCGTTCGGGCCCGCCGACCGGTACGCCGCCGAGCTGCGGTCGGCAGCGGGGCTGCCGCCGACGGCGCCGACGGCGCCCGGGCGCGGGGGTGCCCGCGCCGGCCTCACGGCGGCC
>NZ_LWGM01000306.1 GCF_001750215.1 Isoptericola variabilis
CTGCTCAACGCCGGCCCGGTCGTGCTGTCGGCGTGGTCCGCCGACCCGCACGACGCCGGCCGCTACCTCAACGCCTTCAGCGTGGCCCGCGTCCCGCTGTTCGTCATCGTTCCCCTGCAGAGCGTGCAGCTCGGCGAGCTCGCCCCGCTGGTGACCCGCGCCGTCGTGCTGCGCCACGGCCGCGTGGTGCACGACGGCCCGCCGCCCGCCGCGCTGGGCGACCACTCCGCGCTCGACCACGACCACGTGCACCCGCACGCGGGCGACGACATGGCCCCCCGGCGGGGCGAGCCGGGCGGCAGGCTGCTCGACCCGGCGCTCGGCATCGAGACGGAGGTGCGCCCGTGAACCTCGCGGACGAGGTCGTGGCCCTGCTGACCGACCCCTTCATGCGGCGCGCGCTCCTGGCCGCGCTCCTCGTCGGCGCCGCCGCACCCGTCGTCGGGACGTACCTGGTGCAGCGCCGGCTGTCGCTGCTCGGCGACGGCATCGGGCACGTGGCGCTCACCGGCGTGGCGCTGGGCTGGCTGGTCGGCGCCGCCATGGGCCTGGCCCCGAACGACGCGCTGGCCATCCCGGGGGCCGTCGTGGCCGCCGTCGTCGGCTCGGTGCTGATCGAGGTGGTCCGCCGCCGCGGCCGCACGTCCGGCGACCTCGCGCTCGCGCTGATGTTCTACGGCGGCATCGCCGGCGGCGTGCTGCTCATCGGCATCGCGGGCGGCTCCTCGGGCAGCCTGATGTCCTACCTGTTCGGCTCCATCTCCACCGTGACCACCGGCGACCTGGTCACCACCGTGGTGCTGTGCGCGGTCATCCTCGCCGTCGGCGTCGGCCTGCGCCCCGCGCTGTTCGCCGTGAGCCACGACGAGGAGTTCGCCGTGGCGGCGGGACTGCCCGTGTGGCTGCTCAACATGGCCGTCGCCGTGCTCGCGGCGCTCACGGTGACCGTGTCGATGCGCGTCGTGGGGCTGCTGCTGGTCTCGGCGCTGATGATCGTGCCCGTCGCGGTCGCCCAGCAGCTCACGCACGCGTTCCGGCGCACGATGGCGGTCGCCGCTGCCGTCGGCGTCGTCGTCTGCGTCGCCGGCCTCACCATCACCTACTGGAACAACGTCTCCCCCGGTGCGACGATCGTCGTCCTGGCCATCGGGGTGTACGTGCTCGCGGCCGCCGCGCGGCCGCTGCTGGCGCGCCGCGCGCCGGCGCACGACCCGCACCCGGACATCCCGGACGACGTCGCCGTGACGCCCGCGCCCGCGGTCGCCGGAGGGAAGGAGTGCGAGCCGTGACCGTCCGCATGACCAAGCAGCGCGCCGCCGTCGCGGAGGCGCTCGACGAGTCCACCGAGTTCCGCAGCGCCCAGCAGCTGCACGAGTCGCTGCGGGCCCGCGGCGACGCCGTCGGGCTCGCCACGGTCTACCGCACGCTGCAGGCCCTGGCCGACGGCGGCGAGGTCGACGTGCTGCGCACCGGCGAGGGCGAGAGCCTCTACCGCCGCTGCGCGCGCCGTGAGCACCACCACCACCTGGTGTGCCGCTCCTGCGGCCGCACGGTCGAGATCGACGGCCCCACCGTCGAGGCGTGGGCCTCGGCGATGGGCGCCGCGCACGGCTTCGCCGACATCGAGCACACCGTGGAGCTGTGGGGCACCTGCGCGGACTGCCGCGCCGCCGCGACCGCCTGACCGCCTGACCGCCTGACCGCGCCTGCCACGACGACCGCGGACGTGACCCGGGACACACCCGTTCCCCGGAGCACCCCCGCTGTGCGACTCTTAGGTAATGCTTACCTCGCCTGCGGCCGGGGCGTCCGCCCCGGTCGCGCGTGTGCCGGCGCACCCGCCGGACCTGCGCGGACGCTCCCGCCGCCACCTGCTCGTCCTCGCGGGCGCCGTCGTCGTGCTCGCCCTCGTCGTCGTCGCGAGCCTGCTGCTCGGCGTCCGGACGATCGCCCCCGCGGACGTCTGGGCCGCGTTCACCGCACCCGACCCCGACGACGTCGACCAGGCCGTGGTGCTCGGCCAGCGCGTGCCGCGCACGGTGCTCGGCCTGCTCGCCGGCGTGGCGCTCGGCTGCGTCGGCACCGTGATCCAGGGCGTGACGCGCAACCCCATCGCCGACCCGGGCCTGCTCGGCATCACCCCGGGCGCGTCGCTCGCCGTGGTGCTGTCGGTGTCGTTCCTCGGGGTCACCACCCCGCTCGGGTTCGTGTGGTTCGCGTTCGCCGGCGCGGCCCTGGCCGCCGTCGTCGTCTTCTCCGTCGGCGGCGCCCACCCCGCGCGGCTGGCGCTCGTGGGCGCCGCGCTCACCGCGTTCGTCACGCCGGTCATCGCGCTCGTCCTGCTCCGGGACGTCAACGCGTTCGACGCCTACCGGTTCTGGGCGGTCGGCTCGCTCACCGGCCGCGGCATGGACGCCGTGACGGCGCTGTGGCCGTTCCTGCTCGTCGGCGTCGTGCTCGCCGCGCTGCTGGCCCACCGGCTCACCCTGCTCGCGATGGGCGACGACGTCGCCGCCGCGCTCGGCCAGGACGTGCGCGTCACGCGCGGCCTCGCCGCGGTGGCCATCGTCCTGCTCGCCGGCACGGCCACCGCGTTCGCCGGCCCCATCGCCCTGGTCGGCCTCGCCGTGCCGCACGCCGCCCGCCGCCTCGTCGGCACCGACTACCGCTGGGTCATGCCGCTGGCCGCCGTGCTCGGCCCCGTGATGCTGCTGGGCGCCGACGTGGTCGGGCGCCTCGTGGTGCCGCACTCCGAGCTGGAGGCGGGCGTCGTCGCCGCCCTGCTCGGCGCCCCCGTCCTCGTCGCCGTCGCCCGCGGCGCCGTGACGGCGCTGTGGCCGTTCCTGCTCGTCGGCGTCGTGCTCGCCGCGCTGCTGGCCCACCGGCTCACCCTGCTCGCGATGGGCGACGACGTCGCCGCCGCGCTCGGCCAGGACGTGCGCGTC
>NZ_LWGM01000307.1 GCF_001750215.1 Isoptericola variabilis
GGGCGGACCGTGCGGGGCGTGCCGCCGGGAGCGGCGCACCCGACGGCGCGGACGCCGCCCGCTGATGCGCCGCACGTCGGTCCGCACCCTGCTCGCCGTCGTCCTCGGCGTCGCGGTCGTGGGCGCGGTGGTCGGCCGCGCGCTCGCCGCCCAGGGCGTGCACCTGCCGCCGGTCGCCTGGGTCGAGGACGTCGCGATCCTCCTGCTCGCCGGGGTGATCTTCTGGATGGGCTGGGCGGTGCGCGCCTACCAGAAGGGCGACCGGCCGGACCTCGACCCGATCCGCGCCGCGCGCACCTTCGTGCTGGCGAAGGCCGGAGCGCTGACGGGCGCGATCCTGGCCGGCCGGTACCTCGCCACGGTGCTGGGGCTGCTCGGCGACCTCGACATCGCCGCCCTGCGCGACCGGGTGCTCGCGGCCGCCGTCGCCGCCCTGTGCGCCCTGGTGCTGATGGTCGTCGGGCTCGTCGTCGAGAGGTTCTGCGAGCTGCCCCCGCCCGACGACGAGGACGCCGAGGAGGAGGAGGGCGGCGCGGCGCCGATGAGCTGGTGAGGCGGCGCCGCCCGACGCGCGAGGGCGGGCGGGGCTGCTGACCTGGCGCGGCCTCGGTGCGAGGATGGGCGCCATGGCCACCCCAGAGCGCACGTCCGGTGACCCCGCGGCCCCGTTCGAGCCCGACGGCGTCGAGTTCCGCAGCGTCTCGCCGCGCCTGGTGACCGCCCGCCTCGTGTCGGGCGGCATCACCGTGCTCCTGCCGGTGGTGGCCGGGGCCGTGCTCGCGCTGGCGTTCTCCCCGTGGTGGTGGGTCCTCGCCGGCGTGCCGGCCGCGATCTTCCTCGCCACCGCCGTCGTCGTGCCGCGCCAGGTGCGCGCGCTCGGCTACGCCGAGCGCGACGACGACCTGCTGGTGCGCAAGGGCGTGCTGTTCCGCTCGCTCGTGGTGGTCCCGTACGGGCGCATGCAGTACGTGGACGTCGAGGCCGAGCACGGCGTCGGCGTGCCGGCGCCGCACGAAGTACTCCTGGAACGCCAGGCGGCCGGCCGGGGTGTCGACGAGCGTCGCGACGCGGTCGTCGGTGACGGGCCGCACCCGCGGCCCGACGCCGAGGGCCACCGCGAGCTGCGCCGTCACCTCGCTCGGCGTGGCGCCCGCGCGCAGCCGCGCGGTGCGGACCACGTGCGTGGCGAGGTCCTTGTCGCCCAGCGTGAACCAGGTGTCCTCGCCGAGGCGGGTCATCTGCTCGAGCGTCGCGTACGTCTCGCCGCGCAGGCCCCAGCCGCGCTCCTCGTCGTTCAGGCCGGCGAGCGTGTACAGCACCGTGTCGACGTCCGGGGAGATGTGCAGGCCGTGCAGCTCGGTGTCGTCGCCGACGTTCACGACGACGTCGAGGGCGTCCGCGGGCAGCGCTCGCGCCATGCCGTGGGCCAGGCGGGCGCCGCCGACGCCGCCGGCGAGCAGGGTCACGCGAGGGGTCGGGGCGGGGGTGTGGGGCACGCCGTCGAGCCTAGACGCCGATGCTGGGCGCCGGGCCGGGGGCGGCGGCACGGGCCATGATGGGGGCCATGGCCGTCTTCGCCTTCTCCGTCGCCCCGCTCGGTGCCGGCGAGTCCGTCGCGGACTCCGTCGCCGAGGCCGTCCGCATCGTCCGCGAGTCCGGGCTGCCCAACCGCACCTCCGCGATGTTCACCGAGATCGAGGGGGAGTGGGACGAGGTGATGCCCGTGATCAAGGCGGCCACGGACGCCGTCGGCCGCGACGGGCACCGCGTCTCCCTGGTGCTCAAGGCCGACATCCGCCCCGGCTTCACCGGGCAGCTCGACGCCAAGGTCGCGCGGGTCGAGGAGCGGCTGGCCGCCGAGGCCGAGGAGACCGGCCACAGCTGACGGCCAGGCTGCGCGGACCGCGTGGGGTGCGCCACACCCGGGTGCCGGCCGCCGCGCGCCGTGTGCGGGGCACGCCGTTGCGCCCAAGCGGGCGTCACCTGCGGGGTCGTTCGTGGCGAATCCGCCCGGGCGGAGGCGATGTGTCCGGATCGTTATCCTTTCGCCTGGATCGTCGCGTGTCGCGGGACGGTCATGCGGCGCGCGTAGGCTATGGCGACGCGTGGCCGGCCCGGGTCGCGCCGGGCACGACGGGAGGTGGGCTGTGCCGCTGTTCGAGGTCGAGGGTGAGCGACCGCACCTGGTGCGCACTCCGCGCTCCGGCGTCGGGTCGGGCGCCCACCGGGTCGTCGAGTCGCACATCGACGGGCTGCTCGGCGAGCAGATCTTCCCGGTCGCGCCGGGCGCCGGGCCGGACGAGCCGCACCTGCTCGCGCTCGACGCGACAGGTTCCCCCGTCGTCGTCGAGCTGGTCGCGGAGCTGGACGAGGCCGCCCTCGCGCGCGCCCTCGACCACGCCGGCGCCGCCGGCCGGATGACGCGCGCCCAGCTCGCCGCGCGCTACCACGCCGGCCCGCAGGCCTTCCAGCGGGACGTGGCCGAGTTCTACGACTCCGTGCCGATGACGCGGACCCAGCCCGGCCGCGGCGGCGCGCGCCTCATCGTGATCTGCCAGGAAGCGCGCCAGGACGTGCTGAACGCGATCGACTTCCTGCGACAGCCCTCCATGCCGGTCGAGGTGCTGCGCATGGGCGTGCTCCACGGGGCGGACGGCCGCCGGTTCATCGACGTCTCGCCGCTCGTCATCCACCCCGCGTCGGCGCCGGACGCGCCGCAGATCGTCGCGACGCCGGGCATGCAGCCGCTCACCGCGGCCCTGCCCGTCGTGGTGCAGGCGCCGCGCCCGGAGGAGGACGGCGCCGGAGAGGCCACCGAGGCGCCGACGGCGGACGAGGACGCGCCCGCCGCGGAGGTGGCGGACGCGCCGGAGCAGGGGCCCGCGGCGCCCGCCGCCGAGGCGTCGGCGGCGGGCGCGGAGCAGCCCGCGCCGGCTCCTGCC
>NZ_LWGM01000308.1 GCF_001750215.1 Isoptericola variabilis
CGGCGGTCGACGCGGCGCTGCGCGCCCGCGGCCGCTGACCGGGCCGCGCCGGTCCTGGCGCCGGCCCCGGTCGCGTCCTCGCTCCCGCCCTCGGTTCCCACATCGCGGACGTGACGGGTGACACAAGCACCCCGGGGTACAGTGACGATGTGCGGCGCACGGTGAGCCTCCTCCTTCTGTGCCGCGGCGAGACCCACTGAGGCCGGTCCCTCGCCGCGGCGACCTCGGTGTGCCGGCCTGCAGCCCCGCCACGGCGGAACGCTCCCGGGGCTGACGCACCCAGCAGGAGGAGCAGGAGAGCATGACCACCCACCCCCGCGGCATCGTCGAGACCAACCCCCAGCGCCCGTCGGGCATGCCGGTCCACAAGTACCGGCCGTTCCACGAGCAGATCTCCGTCTCGCTGCCCGACCGCACCTGGCCGACCCGGACGACCACGAAGGCGCCGCGCTGGTGCGCCGTCGACCTGCGCGACGGCAACCAGGCGCTGATCGAGCCCATGGACGCCGAGCGCAAGCTGCGCATGTTCGAGCTGCTCGTGCAGATGGGCTACAAGGAGATCGAGGTCGGCTTCCCGTCGGCGTCCCAGACCGACTTCGACTTCGTTCGGATGCTCATCGAGGAGGACCGGATCCCGCAGGACGTGGTGATCCAGGTCCTCACCCAGTCGCGCGAGCACCTCATCGAGCGCACGTACGACGCGATCCGCGGCGCCAGGCAGGCGGTCGTGCACCTGTACAACTCGACGTCGGTGCTGCAGCGCGAGGTCGTGTTCCGCACGGACATGGACGGCATCGTCGACATCGCCCTCACCGGGGCGCGGCTGTGCCGCAAGTACGAGGAGACGGTCCCGGGCACCACGGTGTTCTACGAGTACTCCCCGGAGTCGTACACCGGCACCGAGCTCGAGTTCGCCGCCCGCATCTGCAACGAGGTGCTCGAGGTCTTCGAGCCGACGCCCGAGCGGCCGGTGATCATCAACCTGCCCGCCACGGTCGAGATGGCCTCGCCGAACGTCTACGCCGACTCGATCGAGTGGATGAGCCGCCACCTCAACCACCGCGAGAACGTCATCCTGTCGCTGCACCCGCACAACGACCGCGGCACCGCCGTCGCCGCCGCCGAGCTGGGCTACCTGGCCGGCGCCGACCGGATCGAGGGCTGCCTGTTCGGCAACGGCGAGCGCACGGGCAACGTGGACCTGGTGACGCTGGGCATGAACCTGTTCAGCCAGGGCATCGACCCGCAGGTCGACCTCAGCGACATCGACGGGATCCGCCGCACCGTCGAGTACTGCAACCAGCTGCCGGTGCACGAGCGGCACCCGTACGCGGGCGACCTGGTGTTCACCGCGTTCTCCGGGTCGCACCAGGACGCCATCAAGAAGGGCTTCGAGCACATGACGGCCCGCGCCCGCGAGGCCGGCGTCGGCGTCGACGACCTCGTGTGGGGCGTGCCCTACCTGCCCATCGACCCCAAGGACGTGGGCCGCTCGTACGAGGCGGTCATCCGCGTCAACAGCCAGTCCGGCAAGGGCGGGGTGGCGTACCTGCTCAAGTCCGAGCACGCGATGGACCTGCCGCGCCGCCTCCAGATCGAGTTCTCCCGCGCCGTCCAGGAGCACACCGACGCCCAGGGCACCGAGGTCACGGGCGACGACATCTGGCGCATCTTCACCGACGAGTACCTGCCGGTCGAGGCCGGGAACGCCGCCGGGCTCGAGCCGTGGGGCCGGCTCAAGCTGCGCGAGACCCGCACCACCGCGGCGGAGGACGGCACCACCACGCTGTCGGTCGACGTCGTCGACCGCGGCGAGCAGCTCACGCTGACCGGCACCGGCAACGGCCCGATCGCGGCGTTCGTGGACGCCGTCGCCAAGGTCGACGTCCAGGTGCGGGTGCGCGACTACGCCGAGCACGCGCTGAGCGAGGGCGGCGACGCGTCCGCGGCGGCCTACGTGGAGTGCCAGGTGGGCGACGACGTGCTGTGGGGCGTGGGCATCGACCCGTCGATCACGACGGCGTCCCTCAAGGCGATCGTGTCGGCGGTGAACCGGGCCGAGCGCGCCTGAGGCGGCGCCCGGGGTCCGGCGACCGGGCGGCGCCGGGTCCCGGGTGTGGGCGCCCGGGGGGAGAATGGTCGGGTGCCCCTGTACCGAGACGACGCGATCGTGCTGCGCACCCAGAAGCTGGGCGAGGCCGACCGCATCGTCACCCTGCTGACCCGCGAGCACGGGAAGGTCCGCGCCGTCGGCAAGGGCGTGCGGCGCACCACCTCCCGCTTCGGCGCCCGGCTCGAGCCGTTCATGGTGGTGGACCTGCAGCTGCACACCGGTCGCTCGCTCGACACGGTGACGCAGGTGGAGACCGTCGGCGCCTACGCCCGCACGATCTGCGAGGACTACGCCGCGTACACCGCCGGCGCGGCGATGCTCGAGGCCGCCGACCGGCTCGTGGCGGCCGAGCACGAGCCCGCCGTCCAGCAGTACTGGCTGCTGGCGGGCGCGCTGCGCGCCCTGGCGCAGCAGGCGCACGCCCCGTCCCTCGTCCTCGACTCCTACCTGCTGCGCGCCCTCGCCGTGGCCGGCTGGGCGCCGTCGTTCACCGACTGCGCCCGCTGCGGCGAGCCGGGCCCGCACCACTCCTTCAACGTCGCCTCCGGCGGCGCCGTGTGCCCCCGCTGCCGCCCGCCGGGCTCGCCGGCACCGGCGCCCGAGACGTTCCACCTGCTCGCTGCGCTGCTGACCGGCGACTGGGACTCGGCCGACGCCTCCGTCGAGCGCCACCGCAAGGAGGCCTCAGGCCTGGTCGCGGCGTACTCGCAGTACTACCTCGAGCGCACGCTGCGGGCGCTGCGGCACGTCGACCGGGAGACGGTCGTGGCCGCGCCGGGCGGCGCGCCCGCCGTCCGCGCGCCCGCCGTCCGCGCGCCCGAC
>NZ_LWGM01000031.1 GCF_001750215.1 Isoptericola variabilis
GCCCGCCGAGGTGGCCGACCCCGCGCAGGTGCGCGACGCCGTCGCGCGGGCCGAGGCGCCGGCCGCCCCGGGCGGGTCGGGCGGGCTCGGTGGCGTGGACCTGCTGGTCAACGCCGCCGGCCGGATCGACACCGAGGTGCCGCTGTGGGAGGCCGACCCCGAGGAGTGGTGGTCGGTCATGGAGACCAACGTGCGCGGGCCGTTCCTGCTGTGCCGCGAGGTGGTGCCGGGCATGCTGGCCCGCGGCGGCGGCCGCGTCGTCGACCTCAACAGCGGCTCCGGCTCGCACGACATGGTGCAGGCCAGCGCCTACAACCTCAGCAAGACGGCGCTGATGCGGCTCGGGTCGCACCTGCACGCCGCGGGCTTCGAGCGCGGGCTGCGCGTCCTGGAGCTCGCGCCCGGCGTGGTGCGCACCGACATGACGGAGTCGATGCGTTCCCACGAGGGGCGCACGGAGTGGACGCCGGTCGAGCGCACCGTCGACGTCGTCGCCGCCTTCGCGCGCGGCGAGCTGGACGCGTGCTCCGGCTGGTTCGTGCGGGTCTCGCACGACACCCCCGAGTCGCTGCGGGAGCTGGCCGCCGCGGCGACGGCACCGGCCGCCCGCCGGCTGCGGGTGCAGCCCGCCGGGCCGGACGACGGCCTGACGGACGTGCTGACCGGCCGCTGACCCGGCCCGTCCGGCGCCGCTCCGCCGACGCCCCCTCACACGCCGACGGCTAGAGAAGTGGGACGAAACCCCTTGGGTTTCGTCCCACTTCTCTAGCCGTCGGCGGTTGTGGCGTGGCCGGTGCCTCAGGTCGGGGTCAGCCGCGGGCGCGGTCGTCGCGCCACTCGACCCACCGGCGCACCGTCGACAGGTCGTAGTCCGGCCCGCTCACCCCCACGGTGAGCAGCGTCGCGCCGGCGGCGACGAGCGTGTCACCGGTCTCGGCGGGGTCGCCGTCCACGCCCACGGAGCGCTCGACCAGCGTCGCGGTGTCGCGCCCGACGGCCTCCCCGTGGTCGTCGAGGATGGCCGACTTGCGCTTGAGGGTGTCGACGTCGCCGAACGAGTGCCAGATGTCGGCGTGCTCGGCCACGATCCGCAGGGTCTTGCGCTCGCCCCCGCCGCCGACCATCACCGGGATGTCGCGGTGCGGCGCCGGGTTGCCCGCCGCGAGCCGGGCCTTGATGCGGGGCAGCGCCGCGGCGAGGTCGGCGATCCGCGTGCCGGCCGTGCCGAAGTCGTACCCGAAGGCGTCGTAGTCCTTGGCGAACCAGCCCGCGCCGATGCCGAGGACCAGGCGGCCGCCGGAGATGTGGTCGACGGTGCGGGCCATGTCGGCCAGCAGGTCGGGGTTGCGGTAGCTGTTGCAGCTCACCAGCGCGCCGATCTCGACGCGCTCGGTCTGCTCGGCCCAGGCGCCGAGCATGGTCCAGCACTCGAAGTGCTTGCCGTCGGGGTCGCCCGACAGCGGGAAGAAGTGGTCCCAGTTGAAGATGACGTCGACGCCGAGGTCCTCCGCGCGCCGCACGGCGTCGCGGATCTGGGCGTACTCGGCGTGCTGGGGCTGGATCTGGACGCCGATGCGGACGGCGCGCTGTGCGGTCATGGGCCTCAGCGTAGGGATGTCGTCCGCCAGGCGTGCAGCAGGTGGGCCATGAGGTGGAACGGCAGGGCCTGCCCACCGGCCTGGTCCACCGTGCCGGCCAGGTGGAGGTCGAGCTCCGGGCAGTGGAAGAGCCAGGTGCCGGTGGCGCCGGAGTGGCCCACGAGCGTGACGGGACGGCGGCCCGCGCCCGTCAGCCGTCCGAGGCGGAACGTCATCGTGCCGAGGCCGTAGCGCACCACGGGGATGTTGCCCAGCCGGTTGGCGCGCTCGGTGAGCAGGGCCGTCGTGCCGGGGCGGGCGAACGGCTCGCCGGCGAGCAGCGCCCGCTGGAAGGCGAGGAGGTCGTCGGTGGTGCTGACCAGGTCGTTGCTGGAGCCGATCATGCCCGGCAGCTCGACGCGGCGCCGCCGCGCGTGCAGCGGCGACGGCGCCGCGCCCGCCAGGCGCGCGGGCGGGTGCCCGGGGAGCCACGTGCTCGTCAGGCCCAGCGGGCCGGTGATCCGGTCCGCGAGCAGCTCGGCGAAGGACCGGCCGGTCGCGGACTCGAGGACGCGGATGAGCAGCTGGTACCCGGTGTCGGAGTAGCGGGCCTTCTGGCGGCGGGCGTCGAGGTCCTGCGGCGGGAAGTGCGCCCCCTGCTCCCGCGTGGTCCGCAGGGTGTCCTCGAAGGTCCACGCCGTGTCGCGTCCCGAAGCCAGGAGCGCGAACAGGCTGGGCCCCGACGGGCGCTTCTCGAACTGGTCCGGCAGGCCGGACGTGTGGCTCGCGAGGTGGCGCACCGTGATCGCCGGTGTCCGGTCGACGCCACCGATGACGTGGAGCCCGCGGGTCGTCTCCGGCGGCAGGTAGCGGACGACCGGCGCGGCGAGGTCCAGCTCGCCGCGCTCGTGCGCCTGCAGCACCAGCGTGACGACGAACCGCTTGGTGACGCTCGCGACGAAGAACGGTGCGCCCGGCCGCCGGGGGCCGTCGGCGTCGGCGGGTCCGACGGCCCCCGACCACCGCGCTCCCGCGCCGTCGACCAGCGCGACGTCGGCATGGTGGAGGCGGCGCCGGGCGACGAAGCGCTCCAGCACCCGCGACAGCCGCGCGGCGACAGGGGCGGGGAAGGATCTGGGGGCGGCGACGGCGACGGCGCCGGCGTCAGGGACGGGGCCGGAGACGGGGCCGGGGCTGGGCCTCGGGGCGCCGTCGTCGACGGGGTGGGGCGGGGCGGGCGGACGCGTCACGGGGCCTCCTCGGCCGGTGGTCCAGCAGGACGGGCGCCGGTGCGGCGCCTCCGGCAACATCTCTACTAGACATGTCTATGAGAGTCAATGAGGTAGGGTGACGTCGATGGCCCACGTGATCCTCGGTCTGCTGCTGATCGCCCCGCAGAGCCTCTACGACCTCGTCCGGGCGTTCGAGGCGGGCGTCGCGCTCTTCTACAGCGCCAGCTCCGGCAGCATCAAGCGCGCCCTCGACGGGCTCCTGGAGCGCGGTCTGATCGAGGTCGCCAGCGTCGAGCCGGGCGGCCGGGGGCGGAAGGTGTACCGCGTCACCGAGGCGGGGCGCCGGGAGTTCCGCGCCTGGATGAGCGGTGATCCCGTCGGGCCCGACGTGGAGACCGCCGCCCTGTCCCGGCTCTACTTCCTCGGCCTGCTCGACCCCACCGAGCGGGCGCCGGTGCTCCGGCGCGTCGTCGGTCGCATCGAGGCCGAGCTCGCCGGCCTCGTCGCCCTCGACGAGCGCCTCGGCGCCACGGAGGTCCCCGAGGGGTACCGCGACGTCGCCGAGCACCAGCTCGCCACGCTGCAGTACGGGATCGCCGCGCACCGCTTCGCCCTCGGCTGGTTCCGCGAGCGCCTCGCCGGGCAGGAGGGGACGGCTCCCTGACGGCGCCATCGCCGTCGCGCGGTCGTAGTCTGAGGCAAGCATCCCAAGGACCCCGTCCGCAGCGAAGGAGAGCCATGACCCGCATCGGCAGCAGCGACCTCGACGTCTTCGGCCTGTGCCTGGGCGGCAACGTGTTCGGCTGGACGGCCGACCGCGACGCGTCGTTCCGCATCCTCGACGCGTTCGTCGACGGCGGCGGCACGTTCGTCGACACCGCGGACTCCTACAGCGCGTGGGCGCCGGGCAACTCCGGCGGCGAGAGCGAGACGCTGATCGGCGAGTGGCTCGACGCACGCCGGCCCGCCGACCTCGTCGTGGCGACGAAGGTGAGCCAGCACCCCGACTTCCGCGGCCTGTCGGCGCCCAACGTGCGCGCCGCGGCCGAGGCGTCGCTCAAGCGGCTCGGCGTCGAGGCCATCGACCTGTACTACGCGCACTTCGACGACGAGTCCGTGCCGCTGGCGGAGACGGTCGCGGCCTTCGGCGACCTCGTGCGCGACGGGCTCGTGCGGTACACCGCGGTGTCCAACTACTCGGCCGAGCGCATCCGGGAGTGGGTCCGGCTCGCGGACGAGCTCGGCGTGCCGCGACCGGTCGCGGTGCAGCCGCACTACAACCTCGTCGAGCGCGGCGTCGAGGCCGACGTGCTGCCGCTCGCGCAGGAGCTCGGCCTCGGCGTCGCGCCGTACTACTCGCTCGCCTCGGGCTTCCTCACCGGCAAGTACCGCTCGGCCGACGCCGACGGCGGCCTCGAGGGGGCAGCCGGCTCGCCGCGCGCCCAGGGCGCCGCCCGCTACGCCACCGAGCGGAACCTGCGGGTGGTCGACGCCCTCGAGCGCATCGGCGCGGCGCACGGCGCGTCGGTCGCGACGACGGCGCTGGCCTGGCTTCGCTCGCGGCCCGCCGTCGTCGCGCCGATCGCCAGCGCGTCGCGCGCCGAGCAGGTGCCCGACCTGCTCGCGGCCGGGCGCCTCGAGCTCACGGCCGAGGAGGTCGCCGAGCTGGACCGCCTGTCGGCGTGACCCAGCCGGCGTGACGCTGCCGGCGTGACGCTGCCGGCGTGACGCTGCCGGCGTGACGCTGCCGGCGTGACGCTGCCGGCGTGACATGCCGGGGCGCGCGACGGCGCCCCGGCATGTCACTCCGTGCGCGTGGCCACCACGAAGACGCGCCGGAACGCCAGCGGCGTGCCGTACGGCTGCGCGGGGTAGGCCGCCCGCAGCTCGGCGCCGTACTCGGCCTCGAAGCGCGACCGCAGCGCCGGGTCGGCGTCCTCGAGGGCGTGCAGCACGGGCTGGGCGCCCGTCGCGGAGATCCACCGCAGCACCGGGTCCGGGCCCTGCAGCAGGTGCACGTACGTGGTCTCCCAGGCGTCGACGGTCCAGCCGGGCCGCGCGAGGACCTCGAGGTAGGCGGCCGGGTCCGCGGTGGCGCGCCGCTCGACCGGCCCGACGACGTCGGCGTACGGCGGGCGCGCGGCCACCTCGCGCAGCAGCCGGTGGCTCGGCGCGTCGTGGTTGCCGGGCACCTGGCGAAGGTCTGCGCCGCGGTGTCGGCGAGCGGGCGCAGCAGCTCGCGATGGCCGGGCACCCACTGCAGCGCCGCGTTGCTGATCACCAGGTCGGCACCGGCCACGGGGCCGCGGCCCGCGGCGACGTCGCGGATGTCGGCGAGCTCGTACCGGGCCCTCGGGTCGACGTCCTGCTCGCGGGCCCGCGCGACCATCGCGGGGGAGGAGTCGAGCCCGACGACGTCGGCCTCGGGCCAGCGGGCGCGCAGCACGGCGGTGAGGTGCCCGGGCCCGCACCCGAGGTCGACGACGGTGCGCGGCGTGCCGGGCACGCGGGCCACCAGCTCGGCGAACGGCCGTGACCGCTCGTCGCCGAACCGCAGGTACTCGGTGGGGGACCAGTCGCGGGTCACGGCAGCAGCAGCACCTTGCCGGTGGTGCCGCGCCCCTCGAGCGCCCGGTGCGCCTCGGCGGCGTCCGCCAGCGGGTAGGTCGCGCCGACGCGCACGTCGAGGCCGCCCGACGCCGCCGCCTCGAGCACCTCGCCCGAGCGCCACTCGAGCTCCTCGCGGGTGAGCGTGTGGTGCCCGAGCGTCGGGCGGGTGAGGAACAGCGACCCGCCGGAGTTGAGCCGCTGCGGGTTGACGGGCGGCACGGGGCCGGACGCCGCACCGAAGAGCACGAGCGTCCCGCGCGGCCGCAGGCAGGCGAGCGAGCCGTCGAACGTCGTGCGCCCCACGCCGTCGTAGACCACGTGCACGCCCGCCCCGCCGGTCAGCCCGCGCACGGCGGCGGGCAGCTCGGCGGCGAGGTCGGCCATGCGGGTGTAGTCGAGGGTGTGCACCGCGCCGGCCGCCCGGGACAGCTCGGCCTTCTCGGCCGTCGACACCGTGGTGACCACGCGGCCGCCACGCGCCGTGGCGAGCTGGGTGGCCAGCAGGCCCACGCCGCCGGCGCCCGCGTGCAGCAGCACGTCGTGGCCGGGCCGGACCTCGAACGTCGAGGTGACGAGGTAGTGCGCCGTCATGCCCTGCAGCGGCAGCGCGGCCGCCGTGGCGAGGTCGAGCCCCGCGGGCACCACCACCGCGTTCTCGGCGGCCACGAGCACCAGCTCGGCGTAGGACCCGCGCGCCTCGGCCCAGGCCACGCGGTCGCCCGCCGTGAAGCGCTCGACGTCCGGGCCGACCGCCTCGACGACGCCGGCCCCCTCGACGCCCACGACGTGCGGGTAGGGCATCGCGTAGGTGCCGGAGCGCCGGTAGGTGTCGATGAAGTTGACGCCGGCGGCCGCGACCCGCACCAGCAGCTGGCCCGGTCCGGGCTCGGGGTCGGGCAGCTCGACGTGCTCCAGGACCTCGGGTCCGCCCGCCTCGCGGGCGCGGATGGCGCGCATGGCCCCGACTCTAGGGGCGGCGCTCGCTAGGGTGCAGCCGTGACCACGCCGTCGCCCGCCCCCTCCGCGCTCGTCGTCCGCCCCGCCACCGAGGCCGACTGGCCGGCCATCTGGCCGATCGTCGAGGCCGTCGTGCGCGAGGGCGAGACCTACACCTATCCGACCGACCTCACCGCGGACGCCGCGCGCGACCTGTGGCTCGAGCGGCCGCCGGGCGCCACCGTCGTCGCCGAGCGCGACGGCGTCGTGCTCGGCACCGCCAAGATGGGCCCGAACAAGCCCGGCCACGGCGACCACGTCGGCACGGCGTCGTTCATGGTCGGCCCGGCCGCGCGCGGTCAGGGCGTGGCCCGCGCCCTCGGCGAGCACGTCGTGGCCTGGCATCGCGAGCACGGCTTCCGCGGCATCCAGTTCAACGCCGTCGTGGAGACCAACGCCGCGGCGGTGCATCTCTGGCAGGCGCTCGGCTTCCGCATCGTCGGCACGGTGCCCGGCGCGTTCCGCTCGCCCGCGCACGGGTACGTCGGCCTGCACGTCATGTACCTCGACCTCACCTGACCTCACCTGACCTCAGCCGACCCCACCTGCCCGCACCCGCCCGGCGCCCGGGGCGCGCCCGGGGGGTGACCCGGCGCGCCGCGCGTGCCTACGGTGGGAGCGGGCGACGGGCGCCGAGCCCGCCCGGCAGCGAGAGGGGTGGGCGATGGCCGAGATCGTGGGGTGGAGCCCCACCGAGCAGCAGCTCGAGCCCGACGACGTGCGCGAGCAGATCTCGGTGGGCGTGCTCCTGCCCAACGGGCGCCTCGCCGGCCGCTCCTTCGCCTCGCGCGCGGAGGCCGAGGCGTGGGCCCGCCCCGAGGACGGCGAGCAGGTGGTCGAGTTCAACGCCATCTGCGACTGCGACATGTGACGACCGCCGACACCAGGGTCCGCGCAGCGAGACCGCCGTGCGATGGGCTATGCATTGCTGTGTATAGTCATGCACATGTCCACCAGCCAGCAGAAGCGGTTCCGCGTCGCCGTCGCGGGCGCCTCGGGCTACGCGGGTGGCGAGCTCCTCCGCCTCGCCGCCCGCCACCCGCACCTCGAGGTCGGCGCGCTCACCGCGCACTCGAGCGCCGGGTCGCCGCTCGGCGCCCACCAGCCCCACCTGCGCTCGCTGGCCGACCGGGTGCTGCAGCCCACCACCGCCGAGACGCTCGCGGGCCACGACGTCGTCGTGCTCGCCCTGCCGCACGGCGCGTCCGGCGAGATCGCCGCGCAGCTGCCCGACGACGTGCTGGTGCTCGACCTCGGCGCCGACCACCGCCTGGCCTCCGCGGCGGCGTGGGAGCAGTTCTACGGCTCGCCGCACGCCGGCACCTGGCCCTACGGGATGCCCGAGCTGCTGCACGCCGTGGACGGCAAGGTCACCGGGCGCCAGCGCGAGGCGCTCGCGGGCGCGCGCCGCATCGCCGTGCCCGGGTGCAACGTCACCGCTGTCACGCTCGGCCTGCAGCCGGGCGTCGCCGCCGGCCTCGTGGAGCCGACGGACGTCGTCGCCGTGCTGGCGAACGGCTACTCGGGGGCGGGCAAGGCCCTCAAGCCGCACCTCCTGGCCGCAGAGGGCCTCGGTGCCGCCGCCCCGTACGCCGTCGGTGGCACCCACCGGCACATCCCGGAGATCGCCCAGAACCTTCAGGTCGCCGGCGCCCCCGAGGTGTCGATCAGCTTCACGCCCACGCTGGTGCCGATGGCCCGCGGCATCCTCGCCACGGTGACCGCCCGGCTGGCGCCCGGCCTGGACCCGCGGACGGCGGGCGCCGCGGTGCGCGAGGCGTGGGCCGCGGCGTACGCCGACGAGCCGTTCGTCGACCTGCTGCCCGAGGGGCAGTGGCCGTCGACGGCGATGACGCTCGGCGCCAACACCGCGCTGGTGCAGGTCGCCGTGGACGCCGCCGCGGGCCGCGTCGTGGTGGTCGCCGCGCTCGACAACCTCGTCAAGGGCACCGCCGGCGGGGCGGTCCAGTCCATGAACGTCGCGCTCGGCCTGACGGAGACGGCCGGCCTCGTCACCGAAGGAGTCGCACCGTGAGCACGAGCACCGGGGCCGCCCCGGCGTCCACGCCCGGCACCGGGGTCACCGCCCCGGCCGGGTTCCGGGCGGCGGGCGTCGCCGCCGGCCTGAAGTCCACCGGCGCGCGCGACGTCGCGCTCGTCGTCAACGACGGGCCGCAGCACACCGCCGCGGCGGTGCTCACGGCCAACCGCGTGCACGCCGCTCCCGTGGCGTGGACGCGCCAGGCGGTCAAGGACGGCGCGGCCCGCGCCGTGGTGCTCAACTCCGGCGGCGCGAACGCGTGCACGGGCCCCGACGGCTTCGCAGACACCCACCGCACGGCCGAGCACGTCGCCGCGGCGCTGTCGGCCGCCGGCGTCGGCGGCACCGACGGCGTGGGCGCCATCGACGTGCTGGTCGCCAGCACCGGCCTCATCGGCCTGCGCCTGCCCATGGACCACCTGCTCGCCGGCATCGACGACGCCGTGGCGAGCCTCGCGCCCGACGGTGGGGACGCCGCGGCGCACGCGATCATGACGACCGACACCGTCGCCAAGCAGACCCTCGCGGCCGGCGACGGCTGGTCGGTCGGCGGCATGGCCAAGGGCGCGGGCATGCTCGCCCCGGGGCTGGCCACGATGCTGTGCGTGCTGACGACGGACGCCGCGGTGGACCCCGCCACCGCCGACGCCGCCCTGCGCGCGGCCACCGCCGTGACCTTCGACCGCGTCGACTCCGACGGCTGCATGTCCACCAACGACACCGTCGTGCTGCTCGCCTCCGGCGCCTCCGGCGTCACGCCGAGCCTCGCCGAGCTCACCGACGCCGTCACCGCCGCGTGCGCCGACCTCGCCCGCCAGCTCGTCGCCGACGCCGAGGGCGCGAGCCACGACATCGCCGTCACGGTCCGGAACGCCACCACCGACGACGCCGCCCTGGCGGTCGCCCGCGCGGTGTCGCGCTCCAACCTCTTCAAGGCGGCCGTCTTCGGCAACGACCCGAACTGGGGCCGTGTGCTGTCGGCCGTGGGCACCGTGCCCGAGGACGTGGCGCCGTTCGACGCGGCGCTGCTCGACGTCGCGATCAACGGCGTGCAGGTGTGCCGGGCCGGGGGAGTGGGCGAGCCGCGCGAGCTCGTCGACCTGGCCGCGCAGCGGGAGGTGACCGTCGAGGTGGACCTCCACGCCGGCGACGCCGCGGTCACGCTGTGGACCAACGACCTCACGCACGACTACGTCCACGAGAACAGCGCGTACTCCTCATGAGCGCCACCACCACGAGCACGAGCACGGGCACGAGCGCGCGCAGCGCCGGCGCCGTGAGCCCCGTCGACCCGCACGCCGAGAACGCCGACGTGCTCGCCGCCCTCAGCCCGGACCAGAAGGCCGAGGTGCTCATCGAGGCCCTGCCCTGGCTCCAGGAGTTCTCCGGTGCCCTCGTCGTGGTCAAGTACGGCGGCAACGCCATGGTCGACGACACGCTCAAGGCCGCCTTCGCCCAGGACATGGTCTTCCTGCGCCAGGTCGGGCTGCGCCCCGTCGTCGTGCACGGCGGCGGCCCGCAGATCAACGCCATGCTCGGGCGCCTGGGCATCGCCAGCGAGTTCCGCGGCGGCCTGCGCGTGACCACGCCCGAGGCGATGGACGTGGTGCGCATGGTGCTCACCGGCCAGGTGGGCCGCGAGCTCGTCGGCCTCGTCAACGCGCACGGCCCGCACGCGGTCGGCCTGTCGGGCGAGGACGGCGGCCTCCTGCGCGCCGCGCGCCGGCACGCCGTCGTCGACGGCGAGCCGGTCGACGTCGGCCTCGTCGGCGACGTCGTCGAGGTCAACCCCTCGGCCGTCCAGGACATCCTCGACGCCGGCCGCATCCCCGTGGTCTCCACGATCGCGCCCGACGTCGACGACCCCACGCAGGTGCTCAACGTCAACGCCGACACGGCGGCCGCGGCGCTCGCGGTCGCGCTCGGCGCCAAGAAGCTCATCGTGCTCACCGACGTCGAGGGCCTCTACACCTCCTGGCCCGACCGCGGCTCGCTCGTGGAGCAGATCGCCGCCGGCGACCTGGCCGCCCTGCTGCCGTCGCTCGAGTCCGGCATGGTCCCGAAGATGGAGGCCTGCCTGCGCGCCGTGCAGGGCGGGGTGCCGGCGGCGACCGTCATCGACGGGCGCCAGCCGCACTCGGTGCTGCTCGAGGTCTTCACCACCCGCGGCAACGGCACCATGGTCGTGCCGGACGCCGCCGTCACCAGCACCCGCACGGACAGCAGCACGGACAGCAGCACGGACAGCAAGGAGCAGCCGGCATGAGCGACGTCCTGGAGCCCGTGACCGCCGGGACGGACCTGGGCGTCGCCGGCTGGACCGAGCGGTACTCGCACGCGGTGATGGACACGTTCGGCCCGCCGCAGCGCGTGCTCGTGCGCGGCGAGGGCGCGTACGTGTGGGACGCCGACGGCCGCCGCTACCTCGACCTGCTGGCCGGCATCGCCGTCAACGCGCTCGGGCACGCCCACCCCACGCTCACCGCCGCGATCAGCGCGCAGCTGGGCACGCTCGGCCACGTGTCGAACTTCTTCGGCACGCCCACGCAGATCGGCCTCGCCGAGACCCTGCTGCGCCTCGCCCAGGCGCCCGAGGGATCCCGCGTGTTCTTCACCAACTCCGGCACCGAGGCGAACGAGGCGGCGTTCAAGATGACCCGCCGCGTGCTCGACGCCGACGGCCGCCCCCGCACCCGCGTCCTGGCGCTTGAGGGCGGCTTCCACGGCCGCAGCATGGGCGCGCTCGCCCTGACCAGCAAGGCCGCCTACCGGGAGCCGTTCGAGCCGCTGCCCGGCGGCGTGGAGTTCCTGCCGTTCGGCGACACCGCCGCGCTCGAGGCCGCGTTCGCGCCCGCGGCGGTCGCCGAGCGCGGCCCCGTGGCCGCGCTGGTCGCCGAGCCGCTGCAGGGCGAGGCCGGCGTGCGCCCGCTGCCGCCGGGCTACCTGGCGCTCGCCCGCCGCCTCACTGCCGACGCCGGCGCGCTGCTGGTGCTCGACGAGGTGCAGACCGGGATGGGCCGCACCGGGTCGTGGTTCGCCTACCAGCAACCCGAGGTCGGCGGGGGCGTCGTGCCCGACGTCGTCACCCTCGCCAAGGGGCTGGGCGGCGGGTTCCCCGTCGGGGCCGTCGTCGCCCTGGGCGAGCGGGCCGCCACCCTGCTCGGCCGCGGCCAGCACGGCACGACGTTCGGCGGCAACCCCGTGGCCGCCGCGGCCGCGCTCGCCACGATCGGCGTCATCGAGCGCGACGGCGTCCTGGAGAACGTGCGCCGGGTGGGCGCGCTGCTGCGCGAGGAGATCCTCGCGGGCGGCAGCCCGCTGGTGCGCGAGGTGCGCGGCCGCGGCCTGCTGCTGGCCGTCGTGCTCACCGAGCCGGTGGCCGCCGACGTCGCGGCCCGGGCGCTGGAGGCGGGGCTCATCGTCAACCCCGTCGCGCCCGACGTGATCCGGCTGGCCCCGCCGCTCGTCCTGACCGCCGAGCAGGCGCGCGAGGCCGCCGCGTTCTTCGCCTCGCTGCGGCTGCCCGGCATCGAGCCCGGCACCGAGACCGACCCTTCCGGCTCCACCGAGCCCGACACCACCGAGCCCGACACCACCGAGCCCGACACCACCGAGGAGCACCGCTGATGCCCCGCCACTTTCTGCGCGACGACGACCTGACGCCCGCCGAGCAGCGCCAGGTGCTCGAGCTCGCGATGGCGTTCCGGGACGACCGCCAGGTGCGCACCCCGCTGGCCGGGCCCCGCGCCGTCGCGATCCTCACCGACAAGCCGACGCTGCGCACCCAGGTGTCCTTCACCGCCGGCGTCGCCGAGCTCGGCGGCTACCCGCTCATGGTGGACGGCCGGCTGGCGCAGGTCGGCGTCCGCGAGTCCATCGCCGACGTCACCCGCGTGCTCGACCGCCAGGTGGCCGCGATCGTGTGGCGCACCTTCGGCCAGGAGCGCGTCGAGGAGATGGCTTCGGTCTCCCAGGTGCCGGTGGTCAACGCCCTCACCGACGGCTTCCACCCGTGCCAGATCCTCGCCGACCTGCTCACGGTGGCCCAGCTGCGCGGCGGCGTCGAGGCGCTGCCCGGCCAGGTCCTCGCCTACGTCGGCGACGCCGCCAACAACATGGCCAACAGCTACCTGCTCGGCGGCGCGACCGCCGGGCTGCACGTGCGCGTCGCCGGCCCCGAGGGCTACCAGCCCGACCCGGCGGTCGTCGCCCGCGCCGCCGAGATCGCCGCGACCACCGGCGGGTCCGTCGCGGTGACGACCGACCCGGCCGAGGCCGTCGCCGGCGCCGACGTCGTCGCCACCGACACCTGGGTGTCGATGGGCGACGAGGACGAGGCCCTCGAGCGGCAGGAGCCGTTCGTGCCCTACCGCGTCGACGACGCCCTGCTGGCCGGCGCCCGGGCCGACGCGATCGTGCTGCACTGCCTGCCGGCCTACCGCGGCAAGGAGATCACCGCCGAGGTCATCGACGGGCCGCGGTCGGCCGTGTGGGACGAGGCCGAGAACCGCCTGCACGCGCAGAAGGCCCTGCTGACCTGGCTGCTGGAGCAGCGGTGACCTCCGCCTCCTCCGCCCCCTCCGTCGTCCCCGGCGGCAGCGCGCCGGTCACCAAGGCGGCGCGGCAGGCCCGGATCGTCGAGCACGTGCGCCGCGGCGTCGTCCACTCGCAGTCCGAGCTGGCCCGCCTGCTCGCCGAGGAAGGCCTGTCGGTGACGCAGGCGACGCTCTCGCGCGACCTCATCGAGCTGCGCGCGGAGAAGGTGCGCACCGCCTCGGGCGCCCTCGTCTACGCCGTGCCGGGGGAGGGCGGGGACCGCAGCGTCCGCGTGGACCAGGATGCCGAGTACCTGGCCGCGCGCCTGGCGCGGCTGTGCGCCGACCTGCTCGTGTCCGCGGAGGCCTCGGCCAACCTCGTCGTGCTGCGCACCCCGCCCGGCGCCGCGAACTACCTGGGCTCGGCGATCGACCACTCCGTGTTCCCGGGCGTGCTCGGGACGATCGCCGGCGACGACACCGTCCTCGTCATCGCGCGGGACCCCGCCGGGGGCGAGGACCTCGCCCGCCGCTTCCTGGCGCTCGCGACGCCGTCGTGAGCCCGCCGTCCTGACAGACTCTGCACAGGCTCCGAACAGCTCCGAAGACCCCACGCAAGGAAGAGAAGAACCCCATGACTGATCGCGTCGTGCTCGCCTACTCCGGCGGCCTGGACACCTCCGTCGCCATCGGCTGGATCGCCGAGGCGACCGGGGCCGAGGTCGTGGCCGTCGCCGTCGACGTCGGCCAGGGCGGCGAGGACATGAACGTCATCCGCCAGCGCGCGCTGGACTGCGGCGCCGTCGAGGCGTACATCGCCGACGCGCGCGACGAGTTCGCCGCCGAGTACTGCATGCCCGCGCTCAAGGCGAACGCGCTGTACGAGGGCCGCTACCCGCTGGTCTCGGCGCTCAGCCGCCCCGTGATCGTCAAGCACATGGTGCGCGCGGCCCGCCAGTTCGGCGCCACCACGGTGGCGCACGGCTGCACCGGCAAGGGCAACGACCAGGTGCGCTTCGAGGTGGCCACCACCTCCCTCGCCCCCGACCTCAAGACCATCGCGCCGGTGCGCGACCTGGCCCTGACCCGCGAGAAGGCCATCGACTACGCCGAGAAGCACTCGCTGCCGATCGCCACCACCAAGAAGAACCCGTTCTCGATCGACCAGAACGTCTGGGGCCGCGCGGTCGAGACCGGCTTCCTCGAGGACATCTGGAACGAGCCGACCAAGGACGTCTACTCCTACACCGACGACCCGACGTTCCCGCCGGTCGCCGACGAGGTCGTCATCACGTTCACCGAGGGCGTCCCGACGGCGATCGACGGCGTCGCCGTCACGCCGCTGCAGGCGATCCAGGAGATGAACCGCCGCGCCGGCGCCCAGGGCGTGGGCCGCATCGACATCGTCGAGGACCGCCTGGTGGGCATCAAGTCCCGCGAGGTCTACGAGGCGCCGGGCGCCATCGCGCTGATCGCCGCCCACCAGGAGCTGGAGAACGTCACCGTCGAGCGCGAGCAGGCCCGCTTCAAGCGCGGCGTCGAGCAGCGCTGGGCCGAGCTCGTCTACGACGCGATGTGGTTCTCGCCGCTCAAGCGCTCGCTCGACGTCTTCATCGACGACACCCAGCGCTACGTCTCCGGCGACGTGCGCATGGTGCTGCACGGCGGCCGGGCCACGGTCACGGGCCGCCGCTCGGACGCGAGCCTGTACGACTTCAACCTCGCCACCTACGACGAGGGCGACGCGTTCGACCAGTCGCAGGCCAAGGGCTTCATCGAGATCTACGGCCTGACGAGCAAGCTCGCCGCGGCCCGCGACGTGAAGTTCGGCAACGGCGTGGACCTGTCGGCCCCCGCCGACCTCGCCGCCGGGGCCCGCTGAGCCATGAGCGACACGCCGCACGGCTCGCAGCCCACGTCCCCCGACGGCGACCTGCCGGACGGCGAGCTCACGGTGCCCGCCGGCGCCCCCGCCGGCACGCCCTCCGACGTCCCGGCCGGCGAGGTGGCCACCCCCGGCGCGACCCCGGTCGCGCTGTGGGGCGGCCGCTTCGCCGGCGGCCCGGCGCCCGAGCTGGCCGCCCTGTCGCAGTCGACGCACTTCGACTGGCAGCTGGCCCGCTACGACGTCGCGGGCTCCAAGGCGCACGCCAAGGTGCTGCACGCCGCCGGGCTGCTCACCGACGACGAGCTCACCGGCATGCACGAGGCCCTCGACCGCCTCGCGGCCGACGTCGAGTCCGGGGACTTCCTCCCGGTGCTCGCCGACGAGGACGTGCACACCGCCCTCGAGCGCGGGCTCATCGAGCGCGCCGGCCCGGAGCTCGGCGGCAAGCTGCGCGCCGGCCGGTCGCGCAACGACCAGATCGCCACGCTCGTGCGCCTCTACCTGCGCGACCAGGCGCGCACGATCGCCACCCAGGTGCTCGACCTCGTCGACGCGCTCATCACCCAGGCCGAGGCCGCGGGCGACGCGCCGATGCCGGGCCGCACGCACCTGCAGCACGCCCAGCCGGTGCTGCTCGCCCACCACCTGCTGGCGCACGCCTGGCCGCTGCTGCGCGACGTCGACCGGTTCATCGACTGGGACGTGCGGGCGGCGCGCTCGCCGTACGGCTCCGGCGCGCTCGCGGGCTCCTCGCTCGGCCTGGACCCGGCGGCCGTGGCGGCCGACCTCGGCTTCGACGGCCCGGTCGAGAACTCGATCGACGGCACCGCTTCGCGCGACGTCGTCGCCGAGTTCGCGTTCGTCGCGGCCATGGTCGGCGTCGACCTCTCCCGGCTGTCCGAGGAGATCATCCTCTGGAACACCAAGGAGTTCGGCTTCGTCCGGCTCGACGACGCGTGGTCCACCGGGTCGAGCATCATGCCGCAGAAGAAGAACCCGGACATCGCCGAGCTCGCGCGCGGCAAGGCCGGGCGCGTGATCGGCGACCTCACCGGGCTGCTGGCGACGCTCAAGGGCCTGCCCCTGGCGTACAACCGGGACCTGCAGGAGGACAAGGAGCCGGTCTTCGACCAGGTCGCCACGCTCACCGTGCTGCTGCCTGCGTTCACCGGCATGGTCCGCACGCTGACGTTCGACACCGCGCGGATGGCGGCCCTGGCCCCGCAGGGCTTCTCGCTGGCCACCGACGTCGCCGAGTGGCTGGTGCGCGAGGGCGTGCCGTTCCGCGTGGCGCACGAGGTCGCGGGCGCGTGCGTGCGCACGTGCGAGGAGCGCGGCATCGAGCTGTGGGACCTGTCGGACGCCGACCTGGCGGAGATCAGCGAGCACCTCACGCCCGCGGTGCGCGAGGTGCTCTCCGTCGAGGGCTCGCTCGCCTCGCGCGACGCCGTCGGCGGCACCGCCCCGGCGCGCGTGGCCGAGCAGCTCGAGGCCGCCAAGGAGCGGGCCACCGAGTACCGGTTCTGGGCGCAGGGCTGAGGCCTGGCGCTCCCCGGTGCCCGCGATGACCGACGACGAGGTGCTGGCCGGCCTGCTGCGGCGCGTCCGCGGCGGGCCGGCCCGGCTCGGCCCGGCGGCCGACGGTCCCGACGAGGCGGCCGGCACCCCCGGCCGCCTCGTCGTCGTCGACGGCCCGGCCGGGTCGGGCAAGACCACCCTGGCGGCGCGCCTCGGCGACGCCCTGCCCGCCCCGGTGGTGCACATGGACGACCTGTACGCCGGCTGGTCCGGCATGGCCGAGGGCGTCGACCGGCTCGAGCAGCAGGTCCTGGCCCCGCTGGCCGCCGGCCGCGCCGGGCGATACCAGCGCTACGACTGGGCGGCGGGCCGGTACGCCGAGTGGCACGACGTGCCGCGCACGCCGTACCTCGTCGTCGAGGGCTGCGGGTCCGGCGCCCGCCGGTTCGCCCCGCTGACGACGCTGCTCGTGTGGGTGGAGGCCGACGACGCGCTGCGCCTGCGCCGCGGCCTCGAGCGCGACGGTGCGGCGGCGCGCGAGCACTGGCTCGCGTGGATGGCGACCGAGCGTGACCTGTACGACGCCGAGGGCACCGCGCGGCGCGCCGACGTGCGGCTCGACGGGTTCGGCCGCGTCGTCGGCCCGCCCGCGGGTCTCGAGCCGCCCGGGTCGGTGGCATAGTCCTGCGGCGGGAGGTGCGATGAGCACGACGCGCGCAGCGGCGGCGGGCGCCCCGGACCGGGGCGCGACGGCCGCCAGGACGACGGTGACGCCGACGACGACGGCTACGACGACAGAGACGACGGGGGAGACGACCGCGGCGGCGGGGGAGGACCGGCCGGGCGCGGCGCCCGGACCCGGGGAGGTCCCGGACCGCGGGTGGTTCCTGCGGCCGGTGCACGACGTCGCGCGCGACCTGCTCGGCGCCTACGTCACGCGGCGCACCGCCGACGGCGAGGTGACCCTGCGGCTGACGGAGGTCGAGGCGTACGACGGGGCGAACGACCCCGGCTCGCACGCGTTCCGCGGGCGGACGGCGCGCAACGCCACGATGTTCGGCGAGCCCGGTCACCTGTACGTCTACCGGCACATGGGGCTGCACCACTGCGTCAACGTCGTGTGCGGGCCGGCAGGCACGGCGTCGGCGGTGCTGCTGCGGGCGGGGGAGGTGGTCGACGGCGTCGGCCTCGCCCGCGCCCGGCGCCAGGCCAAGGGCGTGTGCGACTCCGACCGGCAGATCGCCCGGGGGCCCGCCCGCCTCACGGTGGCGCTGTCCCTCGACCGCGCCGACGACGGTGCGGACCTCCTGGACCCCGACGGGCCCCTCGTCCTGCGGCTGCCCGCCGCGCCGCCGCGCGACGCCGTCGCCACCGGGCCGCGCGTCGGCGTCTCGGGGGAGGGCGGCCGCGGCGACCTGTTCCCGTGGCGCTGGTGGCTCGAGGGCGACCCCACGGTCTCGGTGTACCGGCCCGTGACCCCGCGCCGTCGGGCCCGCGCGCGTCAGGCAGACTAGGGGCCGGCGCGCTCGCGCCGCCCCCATCCACGAAGGAGCTGACGACGGTGACCGACGTTCTCGACGAGCTGCACTGGCGAGGCCTGGTGGCGCAGTCCACCGACGAGGCCGCGCTGCGTTCTGCGCTGGCCGAGGGACCCGTCACCTATTACGCCGGCTTCGACCCGACGGCGCAGAGCCTGCACGTGGGGCACATGGTCCAGCTGCTCAACATGCGCCGCCTGCAGCTGGCGGGTCACCGCCCGCTGGCGCTCGTCGGCGGGGCCACCGGCCTGATCGGCGACCCGCGCCCGACCACCGAGCGGTCGATGCAGTCGCCCGAGGTCGTGGCCGGCTGGGTGGAGCGCATCCGGGCGCAGATCGAGCCGTTCCTCGACTTCGAGGGCCCGGCCGCGGCGCGCATGGTCAACAACCTCGACTGGACCGGGTCGATGAGCGCCATCGACTTCCTGCGCGACGTCGGCAAGCACTTCCGCGTCGGCACGATGATCGCCAAGGACATCGTGGCGCGCCGCCTGCACTCGGACGAGGGCATCAGCTTCACCGAGTTCAGCTACCAGATCCTGCAGGGCATGGACTTCCGGGAGCTGTACACCCGGTACGGCTGCACCCTGCAGCTGGGCGGCAACGACCAGTGGGGCAACCTGCTCTCGGGCGTCGACCTCGTGCGCAAGACCGAGGGCGCCGCGGTGCACGCGCTCACCTCGCCGCTCATCACCAAGGCCGACGGCACCAAGATGGGCAAGTCCGAGGGCGGCGCGGTGTGGCTCGACCCCGAGCTGACCAGCCCCTACGCCTTCTACCAGTACTGGGTCAACGCGGCCGACGCCGACGTGGTGCACTACCTCAAGGTGTTCACCTTCCGGGACCGGGAGGAGATCGACGCCCTGGCGCAGGAGGTGGCCGAGCGGCCCTTCGCCCGCGCGGCGCAGAAGGTGCTGGCCGGTGACCTCACCACCCTGGTGCACGGGCAGGCCGCGACGGACGCCGTGATCGCGGCGAGCCAGGCGCTGTTCGGCCGCGGTGAGCTGCGCGAGCTCGACGAGCGCACGCTCGCCGGCGCGGTCGCCGAGCTGCCCAGCACGGTGGCCAAGGCGGGCGACCCCGTCGTCGACGTCCTCGTCGGGACGGGCCTGGTCGACTCGAAGTCCGCCGCCCGCCGCGCCATCGCCGAGGGCGGTGCGTACGTCAACAACGTCAAGGTGACGTCCGAGGACGCCGTGCTCGAGACCGGCGACCTGCTGCACGGCCGGTTCGCGGTGGTGCGCCGCGGCAAGCGGACCCTGGGGGTCGCCACCGCCGAGTGACGCCGGAGCGTCCGCGGCGGACCACCGCCGTGGACGGCCGCGGCGGACGACCGCGGCGGACCACCGCCGCACCGCAGGACCCGGGCCCGGGCGACGACACGTCGCCCGGGCCCGTCCGCGTCCGCAGGGTCCGACGACCGGGCCCGATGCGCTGTGGTCGCGGTCACCCCGATCCGGGTTGGCGACCCGCTCCGGGGCGTGTAATGTTCTACGACGTCAGCCCGACGGGCGGACGGACACCGAGAGGTCGACGAGGCGGAGACGCCGAGGCGAACGGGTGGCCGCGCCGGGGCTGGAACTCCACCGAAAGGGACAGGGTGCTTCGTGCGCCCTGAACCGCTCGAGGGGGCTTGCCGAGCGGTCTCCGCCGGCTCGCCGATCCCGGCCGACGGCCGGGGACGCGGGTTGGAGATCGGGAGCCGGTCTGGTAGGTTAGTCGAGTTGCCCCGGACGGGGTCGGGACGCAGGTTCCGGGTCCGGATGGTGTGCGTCGGTTGTTTGAGAACTCAACAGTGTGCTTGACAGTCAATGCCAAGTTTTATCCCTCGGGGGACCGGCCGTCCGGCTGGTTTCTGAGGATTCCTTTGGACAATGAACTGAACTGTCAGTTTGGTTCCTTGCCAGTTGATTGAGGCCCCGTTTGGGGTGCTTCGTATGGTCGTTACCTGCCTTTTGGTGGGTGGCTTCAGACATTTACGGAGAGTTTGATCCTGGCTCAGGACGAACGCTGGCGGCGTGCTTAACACATGCAAGTCGAACGGTGAAGCCCAGCTTGCTGGGTGGATCAGTGGCGAACGGGTGAGTAACACGTGAGCAACCTGCCCTCCACTTCGGGATAAGCCCTGGAAACGGGGTCTAATACCGGATATGAGCTTCCACCGCATGGTGGGGGTTGGAAAGTTTTTCGGTGGGGGATGGGCTCGCGGCCTATCAGCTTGTTGGTGGGGTGATGGCCTACCAAGGCGTCGACGGGTAGCCGGCCTGAGAGGGCGACCGGCCACACTGGGACTGAGACACGGCCCAGACTCCTACGGGAGGCAGCAGTGGGGAATATTGCACAATGGGCGCAAGCCTGATGCAGCGACGCCGCGTGAGGGATGACGGCCTTCGGGTTGTAAACCTCTTTCAGCAGGGAAGAAGCGCAAGTGACGGTACCTGCAGAAGAAGCGCCGGCTAACTACGTGCCAGCAGCCGCGGTAATACGTAGGGCGCAAGCGTTGTCCGGAATTATTGGGCGTAAAGAGCTCGTAGGCGGTCTGTCGCGTCTGGTGTGAAAACCCGAGGCTCAACCTCGGGCTGGCATCGGGTACGGGCGGACTAGAGTGCTGTAGGGGAGACTGGAATTCCTGGTGTAGCGGTGGAATGCGCAGATATCAGGAGGAACACCGATGGCGAAGGCAGGTCTCTGGGCAGTTACTGACGCTGAGGAGCGAAAGCATGGGGAGCGAACAGGATTAGATACCCTGGTAGTCCATGCCGTAAACGTTGGGCACTAGGTGTGGGGACCATTCCACGGTCTCCGTGCCGCAGCTAACGCATTAAGTGCCCCGCCTGGGGAGTACGGCCGCAAGGCTAAAACTCAAAGGAATTGACGGGGGCCCGCACAAGCGGCGGAGCATGCGGATTAATTCGATGCAACGCGAAGAACCTTACCAAGGCTTGACATGCACCGGAAACACCCAGAGATGGGTGCCCCGCAAGGTCGGTGCACAGGTGGTGCATGGTTGTCGTCAGCTCGTGTCGTGAGATGTTGGGTTAAGTCCCGCAACGAGCGCAACCCTCGTCCCATGTTGCCAGCGGGTTATGCCGGGGACTCATGGGAGACTGCCGGGGTCAACTCGGAGGAAGGTGGGGATGACGTCAAATCATCATGCCCCTTATGTCTTGGGCTTCACGCATGCTACAATGGCCGGTACAGAGGGCTGCGATACCGTAAGGTGGAGCGAATCCCAAAAAGCCGGTCTCAGTTCGGATTGGGGTCTGCAACTCGACCCCATGAAGTCGGAGTCGCTAGTAATCGCAGATCAGCAACGCTGCGGTGAATACGTTCCCGGGCCTTGTACACACCGCCCGTCAAGTCACGAAAGTTGGTAACACCCGAAGCCCACGGCCCAACCCCTTGTGGGAGGGAGTGGTCGAAGGTGGGACCGGCGATTGGGACTAAGTCGTAACAAGGTAGCCGTACCGGAAGGTGCGGCTGGATCACCTCCTTTCTAAGGAGCTCACCAAACCCCACCGCGCGCTTTGAGCGTGTGGTGGTGGTCAGGGGCCATGCCCTCGCCGAGTGCGCGGGGGGTGGTTGCTCATGGGTGGAACATTGACTGTGGTCGCGGCTGGTGCCGGCGGCCCCCAGTACGCCTGCCCCCTGGGGGGTGGGTTGGACCGGGGTCGGTGGTGCGGGTCGGGGTCGTGAGCACACTGTTGGGTCCTGAGGCAGCCGGCCACGAGTGGTCGGGGGTCTTGGACACGGGTCATCGGTGCGGTCGAACCGCCCGCAGGTCCCGGCTCCACCAACACGGTGGGGGCGGGGGGTTGTGGGTAGGCGGTCGCGGGAGCCGGTGAGGCCGTCCGTTGCTTGAGAACTGTACAGTGGACGCGAGCATCCATAGATGTTCAGGACAGCAGCCGTCTGGCTTGCTCAGACGATTGTTGTTCCTGGTATCTGCGTAGTGTTGTTGAAGTTTGTAAGGGCACAGGGTGGATGCCTTGGCACCAGGAGCCGAAGAAGGACGTCGTAGCCTGCGAAAAGCCTCGGGGAGCTGGCAAACGAGCTGTGATCCGAGGATGTCCGAATGGGGGAACCCGGCTGGGGTCATGCCCAGTCACCCGCACCTGAATATATAGGGTGTGTGGAGGGAACGCCGGGAAGTGAAACATCTCAGTACCGGCAGGAAGAGATATTCCGTGAGTAGTGGCGAGCGAAAGCGGATGAGGCCAAACCGTGGGCGTGTGAAAGCTGTCAGGCGTTGCGTTCGCGGGGTTGTGGGACCCTCTTGAGGTGGCTGACACCGCCTCGGGGAGTGAGAAAGCCGCGTCATAGCCGAACCGCATTGAAAGGCGGACGATAAAGGGTGGTAGTCCCGTAGGCGAAATGGCGTGGCCTCCCGGAGGGGATCCCAAGTAGCACGGGGCC
>NZ_LWGM01000309.1 GCF_001750215.1 Isoptericola variabilis
GGGGCGTCAGCCCTGGAAGCGCGGGAAGGCCGAGCGGCCCGCGTAGCGGCCGGCGTCGTCGAGGGCCTCCTCGATGCGTAGCAGCTGGTTGTACTTGTTGATGCGCTCGCCGCGGGCCGGGGCGCCGTCGGGAGCGCCTTTCCCACCTGTCAGCACGAGCGCACGCCATGGCGTGCGCTCGTGCTGACGACCCGCGGAGCGGGTGCTGGAAGAGCCGGGTGCGGGCTCCGGGGCGTCAGCCCTGGAAGCGCGGGAAGGCCGAGCGGCCCGCGTAGCGGCCGGCGTCGTCGAGGGCCTCCTCGATGCGTAGCAGCTGGTTGTACTTGTTGATGCGCTCGCCGCGGGCCGGGGCGCCGGTCTTGATCTGGCCGGCGTTGGTGGCCACCGACAGGTCGGCGATCGTGGTGTCCTCGGTCTCGCCCGAGCGGTGCGACGTCATCGTGGTGAAGCCGTTGCGCTGCGCGAGCTCGACCGCGTCGAGCGTCTCGGTGAGCGTGCCGATCTGGTTGAGCTTGACCAGCAGCGCGTTCGCCGACCGCAGCTCGATGCCCTTGGCGAGGCGCTCCGGGTTGGTGACGAACAGGTCGTCGCCCACGATCTGCACCTTGTTGCCGACCCTGGAGACGAGCTCGCCCCAGGCGTCCCACTCGTCCTCCGACAGCGGGTCCTCGATCGAGACCACCGGGTAGTCGGTGACGATCCGCTCGTAGAGGGCGATCATGTCGGCGGTCGACTGCGTCGTGCCGTCCTTGAACTGGTAGGCGCCGTCACGGAAGAACTCGGTGGCGGCGACGTCGAGCGCGATCGCGACGTCGGTGCCCGGCGTGAAGCCGGCCTTCTCGATGGCCGACATGATCAGGTCGAGCACCGCGACGTTCGTCTCGATGTTGGGCGCGAAGCCGCCCTCGTCGCCCAGGCCGGTGGACAGCCCCTGGGCCTTCAGCACCGACTTCAGCGCGTGGTAGACCTCGGTGCCCGTGCGCAGGGCCTCCTTGAAGGTCGAGGCGCCGATCGGGGCGATCATGAACTCCTGGAAGTCCACGGTGGAGTCCGCGTGCGACCCGCCGTTGAGGATGTTCATCATCGGCACCGGCAGCACGTGGGCGTTCGGGCCGCCGACGTAGCGGTACAGGTCCAGGCCGGCCGACTTCGCGGCGGCCTTCGCCACGGCGAGCGAGACGCCGAGGATGGCGTTCGCGCCGAGCTTGCCCTTGTTGGGCGTGCCGTCCAGGTCGATGAGGGTCTGGTCGATGATCCGCTGCTCCTCGGCGTCGTAGCCGATGAGCTCCGGGGCGATCTCGTCGATGACGGCGTTCACCGCGCCCTCGACGCCCTTGCCCAGGTAGCGGCCCTTGTCGCCGTCACGGCGCTCGACGGCCTCGAACGCACCGGTCGAGGCGCCGGAGGGGACGGCGGCGCGGGCGAACGTCCCGTCGTCGAGCACGATCTCGACCTCGACGGTGGGGTTGCCGCGCGAGTCCAGGATCTCGCGTGCGCCGACGGCTTCGATGCTAGCCACGGGTGCTCCTTCTGATGATCGGTGTGGGTCGCACTCAGCCTACGGCGTCGGGGTCCCCGGGCGTCACGGTGACCACGCGCGGTCCCAGGTTCCCGCCAGCATCCCGGCATCGTCGCCCCAGGTCACGGCCATACCGTCCGGTCCGTCCTCGCCGGACGGCCACCGGGCCGTCCCCTGCACCCCGGGAGCACGCCGTGTTCATGACCTACCTCCGGCGCGAGCTGCGCCACCGCCGCAAGCAGACCGCCGTCGTCGCCGTCGGCCTGGCCGTCGCGATCGCCCTCGTCATCGTCGTCTCGTCGGTGTCCGCCGGCGTGCGCGACGCCCAGGCCTCCGTGCTGGAGTCCGTCTACGGCGTCGGCACCGACGTCACCGTCACGCAGACGGCCGAGCCCGGCGCCGGCGGGGGCGGCCGCTTCGACTTCGGCGAGGACCAGGGCAGCACGGACGACGACGGCGCCACCCAGCTGTCCCAGGACCGGCTGGGCGTGCAGCGCGGGACGGCGTCGTTCGCGGCCGACGCCCTCGGGACCATCACCGGCCTCGACCACGTGACCTCCGCGACGGCCACCCTGTCGCTCGAGAGCACGTCGTTCTCCGGCGAGCTGCCGCAGGCGCCGCAGGACGGCACCGACGGCACCGACGGCGCGCAGGCGGCGCCGCCCACCGACGGCGCGACGTCCGGCGACGGCCGCGGCTTCGGCGGCGGCTCGTTCGACGTCAGCAGCTTCACCGTCACGGGGGTCGACCCGGCGTCCGACGCCGTCGGCCCGCTCACCACGGTGGAGGTCGCGGACGGGCGCGGCCTCCAGGCCGCCGACGCGGACGCGAGCGTCGCCGTGCTCGACGCGCAGTACGCCGCGCAGGAGGACCTCGCCGTGGGCGACACGCTCACCGTCGCCGGCACCGACCTCGAGGTCGTCGGCACCGTCACCTCGACCACCGGCGACGACGTCGCGACGGCCTCGGACGTCTACGTCCCGCTCGCGCTCGCCCAGACCCTGTCCGGCCTCGCGGACCAGGTGACCGACGTCTACGTGTCCGTCGACTCCGCCACGGACGTCGAGGCCGTCGCCGCCGCGATCGGGTCCGCGCTGCCGGACGCGAGCGTCAGCACCCAGTCCGACCTCGCCGGCGACGTCACCGGCTCGCTCTCCACCGCCTCGAGCCTCGTGGGCAACCTCGGCACCTGGCTGTCGGCGGTCGTCCTCCTGGCCGCCTTCGGCCTCGCGGTGCTCTTCACCGTCTCCGGCGTCAACCGCCGCACCCGCGAGCTCGGCACGTGCTCGCCCAGGCCAAGGCCGAGGACGTCGCGCGGCGCCTGGAGGACGAGGAGGCCGTGGCCGACATGATCGGCGCGCAGGTGGCCGACGCCGTCGTCGTCGGGTGCGACTCGATGCTCGAGCTC
>NZ_LWGM01000310.1 GCF_001750215.1 Isoptericola variabilis
GGCAACGGCGCCGTCGGCGGCGTCCGCGTCGGCGGCGCGGCCCACCGTCGCCGTCTCCGCCGCGTGCCGCGACCGCGCCGGCGCGCTGTCCGCGTCGCCGTACGTCGTGGCGTAGTCGGTGCGCAGGCTCGTGGACCGGCCCGCGAGCGTCACGCCGAGGAGGGGGACGCCGGTGGTGCGCAGCCGCTCGGCGGCCAGCGTGAGCACGGTCCGGTCGGTGGTCGCGCTGTCGGCCACCAGCACGACGCCGTCGGTGTAGGCGCCGAGGATGGCGGCGTCCGCGGCGGCCAGCACGGGCGGGGCGTCGACCACGACGATGTCCGCCTCCCGGCGCAGCCGCGCGACGAGCTCCTGCGCCTCCTCGGTGGCGAGGTAGTCCGCCGGGTCCAGCTCGACGTCCGGCGCGGGGCAGACCTCGAGGTGCGGCACGCGCGTGGGGCGCAGCCCGTCCCGCGGCCCGGACCAGCCCTCCGGCGCCGGGAGCATCGCCTCGATCTGGGGGCGGCGCATGTCGCCCGCCAGCACCACGGTGCGCCGCCCCGACAGGGCGAACGACACGGCGAGGTTGGCCGCGACGAACGCGCGCGGGGCGCGCGGGTCCGCGGCGGAGACCACGATGGCCACGTGGTGCCGGTGGCCGAGGCCCACCTGCACGGCGGTGCGCAGCTCGCGCACCGACTCCGTGAACGGGGTGGCGATCCGGGTCGCGACGGGCATGCGCCCGTCGCGCGCGCCGCGCATCGCCCGCCGCACGCCCGTCAGCTCGGCGAGGGCGGGCGCCTGGACGAGCCCCGCCGCCTGGGCCGTGCTGCGCACCCGCGTGTCGAGGCCGTGGCGCAGCAGGGCGGCGCCCACGCCCACGAGCAGGCCGGCCAGCAGCGCAGCGCCGAGCACGGTGAGGCGGGCGGGCGTCTGCGGCTCGGCGGTGCGCGCGGTCTCCACGACCGTGCCCGGGGTCACCAGCGACAGGTAGGCCGTGCGGGTGCCGGTCAGCGCGGTGAGCTGCGTGATGCCGGCCTCGTCGAGGGCCACGGCCACCGGGTCGTCCTCCCGGCCGCGCAGCGTGGCGCGGGCCGAGCCGACCTGCTGGCTCACGGCGTCGATCTGCGCGTCGAGGAGCTTCACCTGCTCGTCGATGAGCGCGGGCAGGTGCTCCTGGTAGGCCTGCGCGACGGCGTTCGCGGTCTCCACCGAGGCACGGGCGTCGGGGCTGACCACCGCCACCGTCATGCGCCGTGCGGCCTCGTCGTACGTGGCGGAGACGCCGTCGGTGGCGAGGTTCTCCGCACCGCCGACCAGCTCCGCCGCGCGCTCGAGCACCGGCGCGGAGGTCACCGTGTCCGGCGACCCGTCCGGCGTGACGGTCTCCTCGCCGTAGGTGACCTCGCCCAGCTCGACCACGGCCGCGGCGCGGTACTCCACGGTCTGCCGGTCGGTGTACACCCACGCGACCGCCACCACGAGGAGCAGCGCGCCCAGCGCGTACCACCGGCCCGACCAGAGCACCTGAAGGAGCTCGCGAAGCGTCATCCGGCCCTCCCCCGGTCCCGCGCCACCTGACGACGCGGATTCGCCACAGTAGGGCGCCGGAGCACCGCCCCGGGAAGGGGGCCGGGGACAACTCACCCGGGTGAAAGGGTCGCTGACGAGCGGTTCTGGGCGGTGGCGAGGACGGCGGAGGGGCCTCAGCCGGCGGAGGGCAGCCCCTGGCGCAGCTGCTCGGGCACCAGGTCCTGCGGGAGGCTGTCGACGACGCTCTGGCAGGCCGCCAGGTCGCCCGACCGGCACTGCTCGCCGAGGCCGCCGAGCTCCTGCACCTGGGCCGCGGTGCCGAGCCACTCGGAGATCTCGCCCAGGGAGACGCCGTCGGCGAGGGGTGCCAGGAGCACGTCCGCGAGCGAGTAGTCGGTCTGCGCCAGCTCGTTCGCCTGGGCGAGGCCGCGCTCGACGTCGTCGCCCACCGCGTTCCACAGCGCGATCCCCGCCACGACCACGAGCGCGGTGAGGATCACCTGGAGCGAGCCGAGCGTGAGCCCGGTGGCGGCCATGCCGCGGCCGCGGGTGCCCCGCCGGCGGGTGCGGTCGAGCCCGATCCCGCCGAGCACGATCGCCACGACGCCCACCAGCGGCACGACCACGCCCAGCAGGCCGGTCAGGAGCGCCCCCACCGCGGTCGGCTCGGTGCGGCGGAGCGCGGGCGGGGCCGCGTACCCGCGCTCGGGCGCGAGGGCGGCAGCGGGCTGCCGCGCGGCGGGCACCGGCACGGCGGGCGGGGAGGCGGGACGGCGGTCGGGCGCGAGGCTCATGGGGCTCCTGGATCGTGCGTCGCGCCGGGCGCGACGGGCGGTCTTTCTCGGGTCCGTCTCGACGGAGCGTCGATGGTAGCCGCCGTCCCTGAGAGCTCCCGGGGCCTCAGCCCCCGAGCGCCGCCGCCAGGGCACCGTAGTCGTACTGGTAGCTCATGCCGCCGAGCCGGATGGCCGTGAGCACCAGCACCACCGCGAGCACCGCGAGGACCACGCCGACGGCACCGAGGACGATGCCGGCGATCGCGAGCCCCCGGCCCTCCTGGCCCGACTGCTTGATGCGGTTCAGGGCCACGATGCCCAGGACGATCGCCACGATCCCGAGGCCGAGGATGCCGGTGACGAGCGACGCGATCGCGAAGCCGTCGGTGCCCCGGGGCTGCGGGTAGCCGCCGTACGGCGAGCCGTAGGGACCGGCGCCGTACGCGCCGGCCGGGGGCGCCGCCGGCGGCTGGCCGTACTGCTGGCCGGGCTGCTGGCCGTAGGGCTGCTGGTCGTACGGCGACGGGCCGGGCGGGGCGCCGTAGGGCGGCTGCTGCCCGTACGGCGGCTGGCCGGGCGGGCCCGGCGGCGGCGCCTCGTG
>NZ_LWGM01000311.1 GCF_001750215.1 Isoptericola variabilis
GCCCGGCGCGCGGGAGCTGCCGCCGCGGGCCGCGGCGCCCGCCGGTCCGACGCCGTTCCCGGGACCGGGCACGGGTGCGGGCACGGGTGCGGGCACGGGTGCGGGCACGGGTGCGGGCACGGGCACGGGCACGGGCACGGGCCCCGTGCTGGAGGCCGAGGGCCTGGTGCGCCGGTTCCGCACCCCGGGCGGCGGGTCCCTCCTGGCCGTCGACGACGTGTCGTTCTCGCTGGAGCGCGGCGAGACGCTCGGCCTCGTCGGGGAGTCCGGCTCCGGCAAGAGCACCACGGCACGCATCGCGCTCGCCCTCGAGCGCGCCGACGCCGGCGAGGTCCGGCTGCTCGGCGGGCCGTGGTCGGCGCTGCCCGAGGCGCGCCGGCGGGCGCTGCGGCGGCGCGTCGGCGTGGTCTCCCAGGACCCCCTGTCGACGTTCGACCCCCGGTGGAGCACCGGCCGCATCCTCGTGGACGCCGTGCCACCGGACCGCTACCCCACGGCGGCCGCCCGGCGCGCCCGGGCGGCCGAGCTCGTCGCCCTCGTCGGGCTCGACGCGGCGGTGCTCGACCGCTTCCCCCTGCGGATGTCCGGCGGTCAGCGCCAGCGCGTGGCGATCGCCCGGGCGCTGGCCGGCGAGCCCGACGTCGTCGTCCTGGACGAGGCGGTCTCCGCCCTCGACGTGACCATCCAGGCGCAGGTGCTCGACCTGCTGACGCGCCTGCAGCGCACCCTCGACGTCAGCTACCTGTTCATCTCCCACGACCTTGGCGTCGTGGGCCACCTGGCCGACCGCGTGCTGGTCATGAAGGACGGCCGCGTCGTCGAGTCCGGCGCCGCCGAGCGGCTGCTGACCGCGCCCGACCACCCGTACACCCGCGAGCTGGTCGCGGCCGTCCCCGCCCTCGAGCCCGTCCACGCACCCGCCCACGCACCCGCTCCCGAGCCCGCCACCACCGGAGGCCACCGATGACGAACGAGCCCAAGAAGCTGATCCTCAACCTGTTCGAGATGGCCTGCGTCAGCCACATCACCCACGGGCTGTGGCGCCTCGAGGGGAACAACCGCCACCGCTTCGCCGACCTGGACTACTGGACGGAGCTGGCCGAGATCTGCGAGGACGGCGGCTTCGACGCCGTCTTCCTCGCCGACGTGGTCGGCACCTACGACGTGTTCCGCGACGGCCCCGAGACGGCGCTGCGCGAGGGGCTGCAGAACCCGGACCTCGACCCGCTGCTGCTCGTGCCCGCGATGGCGGCGGCGACCCGGCGCCTCGGCTTCGGCGTGACCTTCTCGACGACGTACGAGCCGCCGTTCGCGTTCGCCCGGCGGATGTCCACGCTGGACCACCTCACGCGCGGGCGGGTCGGCTGGAACATCGTCACCTCCTACCTGCCCAACGCGGCCCGCAACTTCGGCCTCGACGGTGAGATCCCGCACGACCGGCGCTACGAGCTCGCCGACGAGTACCTGCACGTGCTCTACAAGCTGTGGGAGGGCTCCTGGGACGACGGCGCCCTCGTCCACGACCGCGAGCGCGGCGTGGTCACCGACCCGGCCAAGGTCCGCTACATCGACCACGTCGGCGCGCACCACCGCGTGGCCGGGCCGCACCTGGTGCACCCGTCGCCGCAGCGCACGCCGGTGCTGTTCCAGGCCACCGGCTCGCCGGCGGGCTCGGCGTTCGCGGGCCGGCACGCCGAGGTGCTGTTCACCGGCGGGCGCACCACGGAGCAGTTCCGGGCCGTCAAGCGGTCGGTGCAGGACGCCGCCGTGGCGCAGGGGCGCACCGAGGACTCGGTGCGGTTCGTCGTGCAGGCCGGCGTCATCACGGGGCGCACCCAGGAGGAGGCCGAGGACAAGTGGCGCCTCTATCGGGCGCACACGAGCCTCGACGGCATCCTGGCCCACCAGGGCCTGCCGGTGGACCTCACGGCCGCGCCGCGGGACATCACGGTCGCCGAGGCGGTCGCCCGCAGCGGCAAGGACGTGGGCCGCTCGCTCATGGTGCCGCTGGACCGGACCGTGGGCGAGGTGCTCGACGGTATCCGTGCCGGCAACCAGGAGCGGTTCTTCGTCGTCGGCACCCCCGACGTGGTCGCCGACGAGATCGAGCGGTGGCTCGACGTGGACGGGATCGACGGCATCAACCTGCGGCAGTACCACTCGTTCGGCACCGCGCAGGACTTCGCCGAGCTGGTGGTGCCGGAGCTGCGGCGCCGCGGGCGGCTGCCCGGGGCGGGCGAGCACACGGGCGCCACGCTGCGCGAGCGGATCTTCGGCCACGCCCGGCTGCCCGAGGAGCACGTCGGCACGCGCTACCGCGGCGGGGCGCACCTCGGCGCCGACACGGTGCCCGGCACCGAGCCCGCCGCCGAGCCCGGCGCCGAGCCCGCCGCCGAGCCCGCCGCCGTCTGACGCCCGACCATCCCCGTAACCCACCGAGGAGGACCCGTGCCCTCTCCCCACTCCCCCGCCGGCCCCGTCGTCGTGCTGTCCGGCAACCCGCGTCCCGCGTCGCGGACCCTCGGCGTGGCCGAGGCCCTCGGTCGCCGCGTGGCCGACCTGCTGGGCACCGGCGACGTCGTCACGATCGACCTCGCCGCCCTGGTCGGCGAGCTCTTCACCGCCGACCGCCCCGCCGTCGACCGCGCCCGCGACCGGCTCGCCGGCGCGGCCGTGGCCGTCGTCGCGACCCCCGTCTACAAGGCGTCCTACACGGGCCTGCTGAAGTCGTTCCTCGACACGTTCGGGCCGGACGGGTTCTACCAGCTCGCCAAGTCCGTCGGCGAGGACCCGGCGCCCGGCACGCCCGGGGCGTTGGCCACGCTGCTGGCCACGATCGTGGCGTTCGGCGTCGGCTACGTCGTGATCATCGGGTTCCTC
>NZ_LWGM01000312.1 GCF_001750215.1 Isoptericola variabilis
ACGCGTTCCCGCGCGCGGCACGGCGTGCGCCACGCGCCCGACGCCGGCCCGCGCGGCCCCGTCGGCACCGCCGTCGCCGGCTCCGTCCTCGACCCGCACACCTGGCGGCAGGTCGGCCGAGCCCTGGGGCGAGCCCGCCGATGAACCCTGACGGCCTGGGGGACGTCGCCGTCACGATCAACGGTGTCAACGGAGCCCCGAGCAGCTCCGTCGTGGTGCTGCTCGCGATCACGCTGCTGTCGGTCGCGCCCTCGCTCATCCTGCTCACCACGAGCTTCACCAAGATCTTCGTGGTGCTGGCCCTGACCCGGAACGCGCTCGGCCTCACCGGCGTGCCGCCGAACCAGGTGCTCGCCGGGCTGGCGCTGTTCCTCAGCCTGTTCGTCATGGCGCCCACCGTCTCGTCCGTCAACGACGTCGGCGTGCAGCCCTACCTCGACGGCTCGCTGACGTTCGCGCAGGCGATCGAGGCGGCGTGGGGGCCGCTGCGGGAGTTCATGCTCGCCCACACCCGCGAGGAGGACCTCGCGCTGCTCACCCGCGCGGCGGACCTGCCCAACCCCGCCAGCGCGGCCGACGTCGGCTTCGCCACGCTGGCCCCCGCCTTCGTGCTGTCCGAGCTGCGCTCGGCGTTCGTCATCGGGTTCGTGATCTTCGTGCCGTTCCTCGTCATCGACCTCGTCGTCTCGGCGGCGCTGATGGCGATGGGCATGATGATGCTGCCGCCCGTCATGGTGTCGCTGCCGTTCAAGCTGCTGCTGTTCGTGCTGGTCGACGGCTGGGGCATGATCGTCACCGCGCTCGTCGGCTCCTACACCGGCGGAGGCTGACGGTGAGCACCAACGACGTCCTCGACATCGGCCTCGACGCCCTCGTGCTGTCCGCCAAGCTCGCCGCCCCCGTGCTCGTCACCGCGCTGGTGGTCGGCTTCGTCATCTCGCTGATCCAGTCGGTCACGCAGATCCAGGAGATCACCCTGAGCTTCGTGCCCAAGGCGATCGCCGCCGCCGTGGCGCTGCTGGTGTGCGGGCACTGGATGCTCACCGAGACGGTGACGTTCACCCAGGAGCTGTTCGCCCGCATCCCGCAGCTGGTCGGGGGCTGAGGATGGGCCCGCTCTCGCTGACGTTCGCCGGCGGCGCCCTGGAGGCGACCCTGCTGGCGAGCGTGCGGTTCGCGGCCTTCCTCGTCCTGGCCCCGCCGTTCGCGCACCGCGGCGTCCCCGCGCCGGCCAAGGTCGCGCTCGCGCTCGGCCTCGCCCTGGCCGTGGCGCCCGGCCTCGACGCCGAGCCCGCCGAGAACGTCGCCGTGTTCCTCGGCGCGCTGGCGCTGCAGGCGCTCGTCGGCGCCGCGCTCGGGTTCCTCGTCGCGGTCGTGTTCGCCGCCGTGCAGTCGGCCGGCTCGCTCATCGACCTGTTCGGCGGCTTCCAGCTCGCCACGGCGTTCGACCCGATGAGCCTGACGTCCAACGCGCCGTTCGGGCGGCTGTACCAGACGGCCGCGGTGACGCTGCTGTTCGTCACCGACGCCTACCAGGTGGTGCTGGCCGGGCTGGTGCGCTCCTTCCAGGCGGTGCCGCTCGGCGTCGTGCCGTCCACCGCCTCGCTCGCCGAGACCGTGACCGGCGCGGTGGTGCAGATGTTCCTGGCGGCGCTGCAGGTGGCCGGCCCGCTGCTCGTCGTGCTGTTCCTCGCCGACGTCGGCCTCGGCCTGCTCACCCGCGTCGCGCCGGCCCTCAACGCCTTCGCGCTCGGCTTCCCGCTGAAGATCCTGCTCACGCTCGTGCTGGGCGGGCTGGCCTTCGTGGCGCTGCCCGGGGTGATCGACGCGCTGGCCGAGGACGCCGCCCGCGCGCTGAGCGGGGCGCGACCGTGAGCGGGGACGGCGGGCAGGAGCGCACCCTCAAGGCCACGCCGCAGCGCATGAAGCAGGTGCGGCGCGACGGCAAGCTCGGCCGCTCCCAGGACCTCGCCGCGTGGACGGGCCTGGGCGCCGGGGCGCTCATGCTGCCCGGCGTGGTCGACCGCGGGCAGGAGGCCGCCGTCGCGCAGCTCGCCGCGGTGCGCGACGTCGCCGCGGCCCCCGACCCGGCGCGCGCGGTGCAGGCGCTCACCGACGGCCTGTCGTCGGTGGTGCTCACGCTCGCACCGCTGCTCGCGGTGCTCACGCTGGTGACGATCGCGGTGGCCGCCGCCCAGGGCGGCGTCCACGCCCGCAGGCTCAAGCCGCACTTCGAGCACCTGAACCTCGTCAAGGGCGTGCGCCGCCTGTTCGGCGGCCAGGCCTGGTGGCAGGGCACCCTCACCCTCCTCAAGAGCGCCGTCGTCGCGCTGGTGCTGGTGGTCGCCGTGCAGGCGGTGGTCCCGGTGCTCGCCGCGTCGGGCAGCCTCACGCTCGCCGCGCTGCTGGACACCGCCGCCCAGGGCGTCGGGGACCTGCTGCGCTGGGGCGTGGGCGCCGGCGTGCTGCTGGCGCTCGCGGACCTCGCCGTCGTGCTGCGCCGCAACCGCAAGCACACACGGATGACGCCGCAGGAGGCCAAGGAGGAGCACAAGCGCACCGAGGGCGACCCGCTGGTGCGCGGCGCCATCCGCGCGCGCCAGCTCGCCATGAGCCGCAACCGGATGATGGCCGAGGTCGCCCAGGCCGACGTCGTGGTGGTCAACCCGACGCACGTGGCCGTGGCGCTGCGCTACGAGCCCGGCGATGTAGGCGCGCACCGCTCCGGCGTGCACCGCCGGCGGAAGCGCGGCGAAGACGTCGGCGTGCTCGTGCACGAGGCGGAAGAACGGCGTGCCCCACGGTGCCAGGGCGACGGCGTCGACCA
>NZ_LWGM01000313.1 GCF_001750215.1 Isoptericola variabilis
GGGGGCCGCGGACGCGCTCGCCCGCCTGCTCGGCGCGGGGCCCGCCGCGGTGGTCACGGTCCTGACGGACGCGGACGTGCCGGCGGCGGTCGCCGACGCGCTGGCCGCGGCGGCGGAGGCGGCGACGACGGGGGCGGAGGTCGTGGTGCTGCCCACCGGGCGGCCGGGCGACGGCGTGACGATCGGGGTCGAGAGCGGCGTCGAGGACGGCGTCGGGAGCGACGCACGGGACGGCGAGGAGGAGGCGGGCGCGTGACGGGCCGGCTGGAGGAGAAGCTCACCCGGCTGCTGGGGACCCGCAGCGGCGCGGCGCTGGAGAAGATGGGCCTGGTCACCGCCGACGACCTGCTGCGCCACTACCCGCGCCGCTACGCCGAGCCGGGCCAGCTCACGGACATGGCGCAGCTGGCGCTCGGCGAGCACGTCTCGGTGCTCGCCCGCGTCGCGGAGGCGACGGTGCGGCCCATGCGCAACCGCGGCGGCGCGCTGCTGCAGGTGGTGGTCACCGACGGCCGGCAGCGGCTGGCGCTGACGTTCTTCGCCCGGCACGCCGGCGCGCTGCGCGGCCACGAGGCCAAGCTCGTGCCGGGCCGCACCGGCGTCTTCTCCGGCACCGTGAGCGCCTACCGCGGCGAGCGGCAGCTGACGCACCCGGACTACGTGCTGGTCGGCGGCGACGTCGAGGACGCCGACGCCGCGCTCGACGAGGCGAGCAAGCCGATGCCGATCTACCCCGCCACGGCGGCGGTGCCCACGTGGCGGCTGCAGCGGGCGGTGCGCACCGTGCTCGACCCGCTCACCGAGGACGACGTGCCGGACCCGGTCCCCGCCGAGGTCCGCGCGAGCGCCGGGCTGCCGAGCCGGCTGGAGGCCCTGCGCCTGGTGCACGCCCCGGCCACCGCGGCCGACTGGCGGGCCGGGCAGCACCGGCTGCGCTACGAGGAGGCCTTCGTGCTGCAGGCCGCCCTGGCGCAGCGGCGGGCCGCCGCCGCGCAGGAGGACGCCACCGCCCGGCCGCCGCGGCCCGTGGACGACCCCGGCATCCTCGCGCGGTTCGACGCGTCGCTGCCCTTCACGCTCACCGCGGGCCAGCGCGCCGTCGGCGCCGACATCGCGGACGACCTGGCGCGCCCGCGGCCGATGCAGCGCCTGCTGCAGGGCGACGTCGGCTCCGGCAAGACCGTCGTGGCGCTGCGCGCCATGCTGCAGGTGGTCGACGCCGGCGGCCAGGCCGCCCTGCTCGCGCCCACCGAGGTGCTCGCCGCCCAGCACGCCCGCACGCTGCGGGCGCTGCTCGGCCCGCTCGCCGAGGGCGGCCTGCTCGGCGGGGCCGAGGAGGGCACGCGCGTCGCGCTCCTGACCGGCTCGCTGCCCGCCGCCGCCCGCAAGGCGGCGCTGCTGCAGGCGGCGAGCGGCGAGGCCGGCATCGTCGTCGGCACGCACGCCCTGCTGTCGGAGCACGTGCAGTTCGCCGACCTCGGGCTGGTCGTGGTCGACGAGCAGCACCGCTTCGGCGTCGAGCAGCGCGACGCCCTGCGCGCCAAGGGGCGGGTCGCGCCGCACCTGCTGGTCATGACCGCCACCCCGATCCCGCGCACCGTCGCCATGACGGTGTTCGGCGACCTCGAGGTGTCGTCGCTGACCGAGGTGCCCGCGCAGCGCGCCGGCATCCGCACCCACGTGGTGCCCGCCGACAACCCGCGCTGGATGGAGCGCACCTGGCAGCGGGTGCGCGAGGAGGTCGACGCCGGGCACCGGGCGTACGTAGTCTGCGCGCGCATCCACCCGGACGAGGAGGACGGCGCCGCCGGCAAGGCCAAGGCGGCCGAGTTCGACGACGAGGTGCCGGAGTTCCTCGACGGCGACGCCGAGGAGCGCCCGCCGCTGCGGGCCGTGCTGGAGGTTGCCGACGCGCTGCGGGCGACGCCGGCGCTCGCCGGGCTGGAGGTCGGCGTGCTGCACGGCCAGATGCCGCCGGCGGAGAAGGACGCGGCCATGGCGGCGTTCGCCTCGGGCGCCAGCCAGGTGCTGGTCTCGACGACCGTCATCGAGGTGGGCGTCGACGTGCCCGAGGCCACCGCGATGGTGGTGTTCGACGCCGACCGCTTCGGCCTGTCCCAGCTGCACCAGCTGCGCGGCCGCGTGGGCCGCGGGTCGGCCCCCGGGCTGTGCCTGCTGGTGTCCACCGCGCAGCCCGGGACGCCGGCCGCCGCGCGCGTCGAGGCGCTCGCGGAGACCACCGACGGCTTCCGGCTCGCCCAGCTCGACCTCGAGCTGCGCAACGAGGGCGACGTGCTCGGCGCCGCGCAGTCCGGGCGCACCAGCTCGCTGCGCCTGCTGCGGGTGGTCAAGGACGCCGACCTCATCGAGGAGGCGCGCCGGGCGGCCGTCGCGCTCGTCGACGCCGACCCGGGCCTGTCCGGGCACCCGCTGCTCGCCGCGGCCATCGCCGCGCAGCTCGACCCGGAGAAGGAGGAGTTCCTCGAGCGGGCGTGACGCGGGCGTTTCGACAGCCCGACCGGCGCGAACCTAGGCTCGCGCGCATGACGCGGATCGTGGCCGGGACCGTCGGCGGGCGCACCCTGCGGGTGCCGGCGAAGGGCACCCGGCCCACGAGCGAGCGCGTGCGCGAGGCGATCTTCTCCCGGCTGGAGCACTACGGCGTCGTCGACGGCGGCCGGGTGCTCGACCTGTACTGCGGCTCCGGCGCCCTCGGCATCGAGGCCGCCAGCCGCGGCGCGGCCCGCGTGACGCTCGTCGACGCCCAGCGGCGCGCGGCCGACGTCGCGCGGGCCAACGTCGCCGCCCTCGGCCTCGCC
>NZ_LWGM01000314.1 GCF_001750215.1 Isoptericola variabilis
CCGGGGCGATGGCGTAGATCTTGTCGATCTCGCCGCCCACCTGGGCGATGGAGGCGCCGATGGCGTTGGCGACGGCGTAGTTGGCCGGGCGGTGCACCTCGCCGAACTCGCCGAGCTCGTCGGGCAGATAGGCGTCGTAGTCGAGGGCCGAGTCGTAGTAGTCGGTGCCGACGTACGGCTCGAAGGCGGACTCGCAGAACTCGACCGCCGTGCTCGCCACCGCGTCCTCGCCCGGGAAGGTCCCCTCGGCGAAGGCGTCGACGGCGTACACCTCGAACTCGTGCGACTGGGTGCAGTCGACGAACTCGATGTCGTAGACGTTCCCGCTCTCGGGCGCGTCGAAGCAGCCGCCGAGGTCGAACGCGGCGTCGGCCGCGACGGTGCCCTCGAGGCCGGCCGTGCCGGTCTCCTCGGTCGTGGCCACGGAGTCCTCGGCCGGGGCCTCGGACTCCTGGACCACCGAGGTGCCGGCGGCGGTGTCGAGCTCCTCGAACTCCTCGATGTTCGCGAACAGCCAGGCCCACAGCGCGACGACGACGATCCAGCCGATGATGCCGAGCGCGCCGAGCACGATGCCGGCGATGGACAGGCCCTTGCCGTTCTGCCCGGACTTCTTGACGCGGTTCAGGCCGACGATGCCGAGCACGAGCGCGACGATGCCCGTGCCGAGGATGCCGGTGACGAGCGAGGCGATGGCGAAGCCGTCCGTGCCCGGGGCGGCGGGCCGGTCGTACGGGGAGGACCCGTAGGGCGACTGCGGCGCGGCCGACGGCTGGCCGTACGGCGACGGCGCGGCGTAGCCGTCCGCCGCCGGGGCGGTGCCGTACGGCGAGGCGGGGGCGTCGGTGCTCGGCACGGCGCCCGCGGTGTACGGCGCCGGCTGCTCGGGCGTCGTCCGCGGGGCGGACGGCGCGCCGTACGGGGCGGCGGGCGGCGTGGCGCCCGTCGGCGTCGGGGCCGGCGTCTCGGGGGTCGAGGACGGCGGGGCGAACGGGTCCGGGGTCGTGCCCTCCGGGGGCGTGGTGCTCAAGGCGGCCTCACAGGTCGGCGGTGTCGTGGCGCGGGCTGGCGTCACCCCGCGGGACGGCGCCACGGGTACGAGCGGGGTGCGACGACGGCGGTGCCACCGCGTCGGTGGACGCGGACGGGCGGACCGCCGTCGCGACCCTATCCGGCCCCGCGCCGCGGCGGCGGGTCTGTCCGGCGCTCGCGCGGCAGGGTGTTGCGTGATCGTGACCTGCGGACCCGTTGCGCCGGCGAGGTCGGCGAGGGGGCCGGCGCGGGCGGCGACCGGAACCGGCGCGGACGGCGGACCGGGGCGCCGCGCGCCGCGGGTAGACTGGCCGCGGAACCCCGCCGTCGTGCTCCCGCTCGCGCACGCCTGCGCCACCGCTCAGCCGGGTGGCCCCGTGCGCGGGATCCCGGAGCGGCGGCACGTGCCGGAAGACCCACCAGAGGAGCCCCCGTGGGACGCGTCGTCGTCGAGGTCATGCCCAAGCCCGAGATCCTGGACCCCCAGGGCAAGGCCGTGGTCGGGGCGCTGCCTCGCCTCGGATTCACCCAGTTCACCAGCGTGCGCCAGGGCAAGCGGTTCGAGCTCGAGGTCGAGGGCGACGTGACGCCCGAGGTGCTCGCCGCCGCCCAGGAGGCCGCGGTGACGCTGCTGAGCAACCCGGTCATCGAGGACGTCGTCCGCGTGGCCGACGCCGTCACCGACGCGGCCGCGACGACGGTCGAGGGCGCGGCCTGATGTCCGCCGCCACGCTCGACGCCGCCCGCATCGGCGTCCTCACGTTCCCCGGCACGCTCGACGACCGCGACGCCGCCCGCGCCGTCCGCCTCGCCGGCGGCGAGCCGGTCGCCCTGTGGCACGCCGACGCCGACCTGCACGGGGTCGACGCCGTCGTCCTGCCGGGCGGGTTCTCCTACGGCGACTACCTGCGCGCCGGCGCCATCAGCCGGTTCGCGCCGGCGATGGGCGCCGTCGTCGACGCCGCCCGCGGCGGCATGCCGGTGCTGGGCATCTGCAACGGCTTCCAGATCCTCACCGAGGCGCACCTGCTGCCGGGGTCGATGGTCAAGAACGACCACCTGCACTTCGTCTGCCGCGAGCAGCGCCTGCTGGTCGAGAACGCCTCCACCGCGTGGACGAACCAGTTCGCGCAGGGGCAGACGATCACCATCCCGCTGAAGAACCAGGACGGGCAGTTCGTCGCCGACGACCGCACCCTCGACGAGCTCGAGGGCGAGGGCCGCGTCGTCTTCCGCTACGTCGGCCAGAACCCGAACGGCTCGCGCCGCGACATCGCCGGCATCACCAACGAGCGGGGCAACGTCGTCGGCCTCATGCCGCACCCCGAGCACGCGGTCGAGGCCGGCTTCGGCCCCGACGCCGCCGACGGCGTGCGCGCCGGCACGGACGGCCTGACGTTCTTCACGTCGGTGCTGGCGTCGCTGGTGCACGCCTGACGCCTGCCCGCCAGGAGCACGGCGAAGGCCCCGGAGCGACGGCTCCGGGGCCTTCGTCGTCCCCGCCCGGCCGCCCCGCCCGCACGCCGTCCCCACGGACGGGGCGCTGGTGCGGCCGCACGAGGTCCGCGCCTGACCGGCTGACCGGCCGACCACCCGGCGCGCCCGCGGGCGGGGTCAGCGGCCGGCGAGGTACTCCAGCTGCGCGACGACCGACTGCCGCGCCGCCCGGCGCACCGCGTCGTCCACGTCCGCGTACACGGCGTCGACGACGGCGTCGGCCAGGCCGGCGGGCACGTCCCCGCCCGTCAGCGTCGCTCCGAGGGCCGCC
>NZ_LWGM01000315.1 GCF_001750215.1 Isoptericola variabilis
ATGTACGAGGAGTCCTCGCTCGACAGGAAGACCGTCAGCGCGGCGATGTCCTCCGGGGTGCCCTGGCGGCCCATCGGCACGGAGGCCGCGAGGCGGGCCTCGTTCTCGGCGTCGGTGGCGCCGGCGCTGCGCGATGCGCGCCAGCAGCAGGTCGGCCGGCGCGGTGAGCAGCACGACGGCGTCGAACCGGTCGTACAGGCGGGCCTGGTTCACCACCGTGCCGGCCACGAACAGCACGCCCGAGGACGGCGCGGCGGTCCGCTCCCCCGCGGCGGGACCGCCGCGGTGCCCGTCGAGCAGCGCGGCCACCCGCTCGAGGTCCCACTCCTGCGCCCAGCCGATCGGCGTCGCGGGGTCGCGCAGCAGCCGGGTGTAGCCGCCGTGGTCGAGGTCGACCGTCCGGTGGCCGCGCTCCGCGAGCGCCCGCAGCGCGGTCGACTTCCCGGCGCCGGACATGCCGGTGAGCAGCACGACGCGCCGGGCGCCGGCGTCGCGGCCGGGCGCCGTCGAGCCCTGCCGCCCGCCGGGCACGCGGCGGGTCCTAGTGGAACCGACCGCGCACGGCCTCGCCGTGCGCTGGCAGGTCCTCGTCGCCGGCCAGCGCGACGATGCGGCCGGCCAGATCGCCGAGCGCGTCGCGGGAGTACTCGATGACCTGCACCGACTTGAGGAACGACAGCACGCCGAGCGCGCTGGCGTACCGGGCGGTGCCGCCGGTGGGCAGCACGTGGTTGGACCCGGCCATGTAGTCGCCGAGCGACACGGGCGACCACGGGCCGACGAAGATCGCGCCGGCGTTGTGGACGCGGTCCGCGAGCGCCGCCGCGTCGGCGGTCTGGATCTCCAGGTGCTCGGCGCCGTAGGCGTCGACCACGGCGAGGCCGTGCTCGATGTCCTCGACCATCACGATGGCCGACTGCGGGCCGCCCAGCGCCTGCAGCACGCGGCTCGAGTGCTTGGTGGCGTCCGCGAGGTCGACGAGCCGCGCCTCGACGGCGGAGGCGAGCTCGACCGACGGCGTCACGAGCACGGACGCGGCCATGGGGTCGTGCTCGGCCTGGCTGATGAGGTCGAGGGCCACGTGCGTGGGGTCCGCCGTCGCGTCCGCGAGGACGGCGATCTCGGTGGGCCCGGCCTCCGCGTCGATGCCGACGACGCCGCGCACGAGGCGCTTGGCGGCGGCGACGTAGACGTTGCCCGGGCCGGTGATGACGTCGACCGGCTCGCACAGCACGGCCCCGTCCTGCGGCTCGCTGCCCTCGGCGCCGTAGGCGAACATCGCGACCGCCTGCGCGCCGCCGACGGCGTAGACCTCCTCGACCCCCAGCAGCGCGCACGCGGCGAGGATGGTGGGGTGCGGCAGGCCGCCGTGCTCCTTCTGCGGGGGCGACGTGACGGCCAGCCCGGGCACGCCGGCCTCCTGCGCGGCCACGACGTTCATGATCACCGACGACGGGTAGACCGCCAGGCCGCCGGGGACGTACAGGCCGACGCGCTCGACGGGCACGTAGCGCTGGCGCACGACGGCGCCGTCGGCGAGCCGGGTGCTGTGCTCCGGCGGCACCTGCGCGGCGTGCACGGCCCGCACCCGCCGGATCGCCTCCTCCAGCGCCTCGCGGAGCGGGGCCTCGAGGCCGGCGAGCGCCGCGTCGAGGGCGGACCGCGGCACGCGGAGGTCCTCGGGCCGCACGCCGTCGAACCGCTCGGCGACGTCGCGCAGCGCGGCCGCGCCGCGGCGGCGCACGTCCGCGACGATCGGCTCGACCGCGGCGAGCGCGTCGTCGACCCCGACCTCGGCCCGCGGCACCACCGCGAGGAGCTCCCGGCGGGAGAGGGTCTGGCCACGAAGGTCGATGCGCTGGATCACGCAGCCAGTCTAGGCGGGGAGAATGGGGTCATGACCCGTCCCAGCGCCCCGCCCGTCCCGATCCGCGACGACGTCATCCGCCTCGGGCAGTTCCTCAAGCTCGCCGGGCTCGCGGAGACCGGCACGCACGCGCGCGACCTCGTCAGCGACGGCGAGGTCCAGGTCAACGGCGAGGTCGAGACGCGCCGCGGCCGCCAGCCACGACGGCGGCCCGGCGCACGGCGGCGACCCGCTCGACGTGCTGCTCGGGGCCGACCGGGGCGAGCGGCCCGTCGGGGGTGGTGAGCACGTGCGCGAGCCGGCCCTCGATCCACAGCTGGCCGTGGGCGTCGAGGTGTCCGACGTCCCCGGTGCGGTGCCAGCGGCCGGGCCCGGTGGCGCGCTCGGCGGCGCGGTCCGTGAGCCACAGCCGGTCGTAGCGCTGCTTGAGGTGCGGCGCGCTGACGACGACCTCGCCGAGCACCCCGGCCGCGGTCCCGGGCTCCCCGGTCGCGGCGCCGTCGCGATCCAGGGCGCTGATGCGCACCTGCACGCCGGGCACCGGCTCGCCCACGCACACCCCGGCGTCGGGCGCGTGCGCGGCGGCGCGGATGCCGTCCAGCGTGACGTCCGTGACCAGCAGGCACTCGGTCATCCCGTACGGCGTGTGCGCCGTCGCGTGCGGCATCAGGGCGGCGGTCGAGGCCAGCAGGTCCGCGCTCACCGGCGCGCCGGTCGACAGGAACGTCCGCACGCCCGCCAGCGCTGCCCGGTCGGCGTCGGTCAGCGCGTCCGCGGTGGCGACGACGTTGGGGCGGCCTACCCCGCGCAGCCGTACGGCACGCCGCTGGCGTTCCGGCGCGTCTTCGTGGTGGCCACGCGCACGGAGTGACATGCCGGGGCGCCGTCGCGCGCCCCGGCATGTCACGCCGGCAGCGT
>NZ_LWGM01000316.1 GCF_001750215.1 Isoptericola variabilis
GAGAAGCCTCGCACGCCGGCGTGGGCGACGACGTCGCCCGGCCGGGCGCCGGAGCGCCGCACCGGCGCCCGCCCTTCGAGGTCGCCGTGCACGGTCACCGCGACCACCACGGCGTCGGCGCCGGACAGGTCGCCGCCGACGACGGCCGCCCCCACGGGCGCGCACGCGTCCGCGAGGCCGCGCGCGAGCCCCTCCACCCACGCGACCTCGAGGTCGCCGGGCACGGCGAGCGAGACGACGAGCGCCGTCGGCCGGGCCCCCATCGCGGCGACGTCGGCGAGGTTCTGCGCGGCGGCTCGCGCGCCGACGTCGTACCCCGTCGACCAGCGGCGGCGGAAGTGGCGGTCCTCGACGAGCACGTCCGTGGAGACGACGAACCTGCCGTCCGGGGCCGCGACGACCGCGGCGTCGTCGCCGGGGCCGAGCAGCGTGGCGGCGCCGGCGGGCAGCAGCGGGAAGATCCGCGCGAGCAGCGCGGACTCGTCGAGGTCGGCCACGCGCAGCGGGTCGGGGGACGTCACGGGGAGACCCTACGGGGCGCCGCGGCAGGCAGCCCACGCGGGGCCGGAGGACGGCGCCGGCGCGGGTACCGTGGTCGGGTGCTCCGCCGCCCGTCCGTCACCGCTCCCGTCCCCGCCGCGCTCGCTCTCGCCTCCGTCGCCGCCCTGGCGGCCTGCGCGCCGACGATCGGCGTGCCGGCCGCGCAGGACGCGGCCGACCCGAAGTGCGCCGAGGTGATGCTGACCCTGCCCGACGAGCTGGGCGGTGACCTGCCGCAGCTGAGCACCGACTCGCAGGCCACCACGGCGTGGGGCAGCGCGGGCGCCGCCGTGACGCTGCGCTGCGGCGTCGCCCCGCCGGGGCCGTCGGCCGACTGCCAGCACGTCGAGTCGCCCACGGGCACCGTGGACTGGATCGTCCAGGCCGGCGAGGACGGCACGTGGCGCTTCGTCACCTACGGCCGCGAGCCCGCCGTCGAGGTGCTGGTGCCGCCGGCCGTCACCGAGGACCACTCGACGTCGTTCATCGGCGACCTGGCCCCGGCCGTGTCGAAGGTCGAGGCCACCGCACAGTGCTCGTGACTGCACAGTGCTCGTGACCGCGCAGTGCTCCTGACCCGCTACGGCAGCAGCGAGTCGCCGAGCGGGCCGGGGTTCTGGGCGACCTCCCACCGGAACCCGTCGCGGTCGGCGAAGTAGCCGGAGTACCCGCCCCACTCGCGCTCGACGGCCTCGCCGACGCGCGGCGACCCGGCGCGCCGGGCGAGCGCCAGCACGGCGTCGACCTCCTCGCGGGTGGCGACGTTGTGCGCCAGGGTGACCGGCGCCGCGCCCGCCGAGGAGACCTCGCCGATCTCGGCGGCGGCCGCGGCGGCGTCCCACAGGGACAGCAGCACCTTCTCGGCCACGCGGAACATGGCCACGTCGGCACCGACGAAGGCGGGCTCCCAGCCGAGCCCGTCGGCGTAGAAGCGGCGGGCGGCCTCGACGTCCGCGACGACGAGGGTCACGAGGCTCAGTCGCTGGTCCATGCCGCCACCGTGCCAGCCGCCGCCGACGCGGTGCGACGCGGTGCCGGCGGGCCGGGTCAGCGCAGGCCGGTCAGCGCAGGCCGGTGGGGCGCTCCAGCGCCAGCTGGATGAGCTCGTCGACCAGGTCGGGGTAGGCCAGGCCCGACGCCGCCCACATGCGCGGGTACATCGAGAACGGCGTGAACCCCGGCATGGTGTTGATCTCGTTGACGACCACCTGCTCGTCCGGCGTGACGAACACGTCCACCCGCGACAGGCCCTCGGCGCCGACCGCCTCGAACGTGCGCACCGCGAGGCGGCGCACCTCCTCGATGACGTGCTCGGGCAGGTCCGCCGGGCAGCGCAGGTCCACGTGCGCCTCGTCGAGGTACTTGGCCTCGAAGTCGTAGAAGGCGTGCGTGGCGTGGTCGACGACGATCTCGCCGGGCAGCGACGCCCGCGGCGGCTGCCCGTCTCGGCCGCCGAGCACGGCGCACTCGACCTCGCGGCCCTCGATGCCCGCCTCGACGATCACCTTGGGGTCGTGCCGGCGGGCCTCCTCCACGGCGGCGGGCAGGTCGGCCAGGTCGTCGACGCGGGTGATGCCGAGCGACGAGCCGGCGCGGGCCGGCTTGACGAACACGGGCAGGCCGAGGGTCTCGACGGCGCCGAGGCACGCCGGGCGGCGGTGGTCCCAGTCCTGCGGCCGGATCACCGTGTACGGGCCCACGGGCAGGCCCTGGCCGGCCAGCACCAGCTTCATGAAGTGCTTGTCCATGCCGACGGCGGAGGCCAGCACGCCGGCCCCGACGTAGTGCACGTCGGCCAGCTCGAGCAGGCCCTGCAGCGTGCCGTCCTCGCCGAACGGGCCGTGCAGCAGCGGGAAGACGACGTCCACCCGGCCGAGCACGTCGGGCACCCGGCCGGGCTCGAGCACGCGCAGCGTGCGCTCCCCCGACGTCAGCGACAGCACGACCTCGCCGCCCGAGTCCGCCGTGACCTCGGGCAGCCGGCCGGCCGCGATGTCCCAGCGCTCCGGCTCGTCGGCCGCCACGACCCAGCGGCCGTCGCGGGTGATGCCCACCGGCACGACGTCGTACTTCTCGCGGTCGATGGCCCGCAGCACGCCGGCGGCCGTGGCCGCGGAGACGGCGTGCTCGCCGGAGCGGCCGCCGAACAGCAGGGCGACGCGGGTCTTGCGGGTGCCGGCCGGGGCGTCGACGGCCGGCGCGGAGGGCGCGGCGGCGGTCGGGTCGGCGGC
>NZ_LWGM01000317.1 GCF_001750215.1 Isoptericola variabilis
CCGTCGCCGCCGTCGCCGCCGTCGATCGCGTCGACGTCCTCGGCGCCCGCGCCGTGCGCGGGACCCGCCCCGGCCCCCGCGGCCGCCCCGCTCACCGCCGGCTCACAGCGAGTGGACGAGCTCGACGAGCCGGGTCAGGGCGGCCGGGTCGGTGGTGGGCGGCACGCCGTGGCCCAGGTTGACCACGTGCCCGGGCGCGCCGGCGCCGCGGTCGACGACGTCGCGCACGTGCTCGGCGAGCACCTCCCACGGGGCCGCCAGCAGCGCCGGGTCGACGTTGCCCTGCACGGCCACGCCCGGGCCGAGGGCGTCGACCGCCTCGTCGAGCGGCGTGCGGTAGTCGACGCCGACGGCGGTGTGCGTCAGGCCGGCGTCGCGCACGACGTCGCGCATCGCGGCCAGCAGGTGGCCGGTGCCGGTGCCGAAGTGGACCGCCGGGACGCCCGGGGCGCCCGGCCCCTCGCCGGCCCGCAGGTCGGCCACGTGGGCCAGCGCCCGCGTCGACGCCGGCGCCACGTACGCGGCGTAGTCCGCCAGCGACAGCGACCCCGCCCAGGAGTCGAACAGCTGCACGGCCGAGGCGCCCGCGAGCACCTGGGCGCGCAGGAACCGGCCGGTGAGGTCGGCGGTCCAGGCGGTCAGCCGGGCCCAGGTCTCGGGCTCGGCGTGCATGAGGGTGCGCGCGGCCAGGTGGTCGCGCGACGGGCGGCCCTCCACCAGGTAGGCGGCGAGCGTGAACGGCGCGCCGCCGAACCCGATGAGCGGGGTGGTCTCGCCGCGCGGGGCGCCCACGGTCTCGGTCAGCCCGTCGAGCCCGGCGACCGTCAGCGCCACCGCCTCCGCGATCGGCGCCAACGCCTCGTCCGTCAGCTCGCGCTCGGTGAGCCGCGCGACGTCGTCGGCCGTGCGGTACGGCCGGTCCATCACCGGGCCGACACCCGGCTGGATCTCGACGCCGACGCCCGCCAGCCTCAGCGGCACCACGATGTCGGAGAAGAAGATCGCCGCGTCGACGCGGTGGCGGCGCACGGGCTGCAGCGTGATCTCGGCGGCGAGCGGCGGCGTCAGGCACGCCTCGAGCATCGCCGTGCCCTCGCGCGCCGCGCGGTACTCCGGCAGCGAGCGGCCCGCCTGGCGCATGAACCACACCGGCAGCGTCCCGGGGCGGTCGCCCCGCAGCGCCCGCACCAGCGGGGAGCGGGCGGTGCGCCCGTCGACGAGCGGGTGGTCGACGGGCAGCGGCACCATGGCGTCCAGGTCGGAGAGGCCGGCCGCGGGAGTGGGAGATGTCACGGAGATCGATTCTGCCCCGCACCGCGGAGGCGAATAAAGTCGGAGCATTGTGGTTCTCCTCTCCCTGACCGCCAGCCACCGCGAGCTCGACCTCGACGCCCTCGAGCGCCTGTCGACCGGCTCTGCCTCCGTGGGGCGCACCGTCGTCAGCTCCTGCGAGCCCGTGCAGGGCGCGGTCGTCATCTCCACGTGCAACCGCTTCGAGCTCTACCTCGACGTCGACGTGCCGCTCGACGGTGACGGCGTCCGCCACGCCACCCGCCACGTCGCGCGGCTCGTGGCCGAGGCCTCCGGCGTCACCCCCGAGACGGCCGCCGAGTCGTTCACCGTGCGCACCGGCTCCGAGGTGCCCACCCACCTGTTCTCCGTGGCGTCCGGCCTGGACTCGATGGTGGTGGGCGAGCGCGAGATCGCCGGGCAGGTCAAGCGGTCCCTCCAGGTGTCGCGGTCCGAGGGCACCACGTCCAAGACGCTCGAGCTGCTGTTCCAGACGGCGTCGCGCACGTCCAAGCGGGTCGGCGCGCACACCACCCTCGGCTCCACCGGCCGCTCGCTGGTCAAGCTCGGCCTCGACCTCGCCGGGGAGTCCCTGCCCGACTGGCGCGTGGTACGCACCGTGCTCATCGGCACCGGCTCGTACGCGGGCGCCTCCGTGGCCGCCCTGCGCCAGCGCGGCAGCGAGGACCTGCGCGTCTACTCCCAGTCCGGGCGCGCGGCGCTGTTCGCCGAGTCGCACGACGTCGTCGCGCTGGACGGCGACCGTGAGGCCCTCGTCGAGGCGCTCGCCGAGGCGGACCTCGTCGTGTCGGTGTCCGGCGCGCGCGGCCGCCGCACGGTCGCCTCGCTCGAGGGCGCCGCCCGCGGCCCCGAGGCGAGCATCGAGTACGTGCTCGACGCCGCCGCCGTCGCCCGCGCCCGCGTGCGCGCCGCCGCGCGCACCGGGGACGAGGCCGAGGGGCGCCCGCTCGTCGTCCTCGACCTGGCCCTGCACCGCGACGTCGACCCGGGCGTCGCCGACGTCGAGGGCGTGCTGCTCTACGACCTGCAGGCGCTCAAGGCGCACGCCCCCGCCACCGCCCGCGCCGTCGTCGACCACGCCCGCGCGATCGTGCGGGACGCGGCGCGCGAGTTCGAGGAGCACCAGGTGGGCCGCGAGGCCGACGCCGCCGTGGTCGCGCTGCTCGACGAGGCCGAGGAGCGGGCGCGCACCGAGATCGACGCGGCCGTGGACCGCCTGCGCGCCGAGCTGCGCGAGCGGGGCGAGGTCGACGCCCTGGGCCGGCCGGCCGAGCCGGACGAGGCCGACGTCGAGGCGATCTCCCGCGACGTCGCCCTGCAGGTCGAAGCGGCCCGAGGACATCTCGTCGTAGACCCCGGCGAAGGACTCGCCGCCCTGGTCCTCCAGGCCGGTGAAGAACATCTGCTCGTAGTGCTCGCGCGAGAAGTCGGGCT
>NZ_LWGM01000318.1 GCF_001750215.1 Isoptericola variabilis
CGCCGCGGCGGGCGTGGGCGGCGTCGGCGTGGCCGCCGCGGCCCTGTTCGCGGTGGGCGACGTCCCGGTCGTCGCGCCGGACCCGTCGGCCGAGCAGGTGCTCACCCTCCTCGCCCGCGCCGAGCCGGACGAGATCGCCGCGGGCCAGGACGTGCTGGGCACGGTCGCGCCGGCCGCGACGTACGCCGGCGCCGACTCGCGCGACAGCGCCGCGCTCGCCTGGATGGACGACGAGGGCTGGGTCCGTCCCGAGCGGCTGCCGGACGGGCTCGACGTGAGCGCGCTGCGGCTGGTCGGTCCCGAGGCCGAGGTCGTCGAGCTCGACCTGGCCGGCAGCGTCGGGCACGTGGTCGTGCGCGAGCAGGTGGGGCGCCTCGACGCGAGCACCGGCGAGCGCGGGACGCTCGGCGGGCGGGACGTCGTCGTGCTCTCCACCGAGCCGTGGCACGTGGCGTGGCAGGCCGACGACGTCGTGGTCGACGTGGTCGCGGACGTGCCCTCGGAGGTGACCCCGACCCGGAGGGCGCGACGACGGCGGCCGCGTCCCGCTGAGGCGGCTTTCCGGGCATCTCCCGGTTCGTTGCTCCGGGCGACATCGTGTGAGATGCGAGACGCCCGCCTGCGGGGACGCCGGGCCGCCGTAGACTGGCCCCATGCCTCAGAACGACCTGGCCACGGTCGACGCTGCCACGGAGCCGACCCCGACGCCCCGCCCCCGCAAGGTGCCCCGCATCGTGGTGCTCGGTGGTGGGTCCGTCGGGCTCTACGTGGCGCGCCGCCTGCGCAAGAAGCTGAAGAAGAGCGAGGCGGCGATCGTCGTCGTCGACCCTCGCCCCTACATGACGTACGCGCCGTTCCTCCCCGAGGCCGGCGCCGGGTCCATCGACGCCCGTGACGTCGTCGCCCCGCACCGTCGTGCCCTCAAGGGCATCGACGTGCTGCAGGGCATGGTCGTGAACATCGCGCACGGCGACAAGCGCGTCACGATCCGCCCGGAGGAGGGCCCGGACTACGAGGTCTCGTACGACCAGCTCGTCGTCGGCCTCGGCTCCGTCTCCCGCACCCTGCCCATCCCGGGCCTGGCTGAGAACGCCATCGGGTTCAAGAACGTGGAGGAGGCCATCGCGGTCCGCAACCACGTGCTCAACCGCATGGACGTCGCCTCGTCCACCTGGGACCCCGAGCTGCGCAAGAAGATGCTCACCTTCACGTTCGTCGGCGGCGGGTTCGCCGGCGTGGAGGCCATCGCCGAGATCGAGGACATGGCGCGCTACGCCACGCGCCACTACCCGACGATCGAGCCCGAGGACCTGCGCTTCGTGATGATCGAGGGCGCGGGCCGCATCCTGCCCGAGGTCTCCGAGCCCATGGGCCAGTGGGCCCTGGAGGAGATGCAGAAGCGCGGCATCGAGTTCCACCTCAACACGTTCCTCAGCTCGTGCGTCGACGGCCACGTCGTCACCTCCACCGGCGTGGAGTTCGACACCGAGACGATCGTGTGGACCGCCGGCGTCAAGGCCAACCCGGTCATCAAGGAGGCCTCGGACCTGCCCTTCGACAAGATGGGCCGCGTCATCGTGCTGCCGACGCTGCAGGTGGCGGACGAGGACGGCAATGTCGTCCCCGGCGCCTGGGCCGCCGGCGACTGCGCCGCCGTGCCGGACGTGCTGAACCCGGGCAAGTTCTGCCCGCCGAACGCCCAGCACGCCATCCGTGAGGCCACCCAGCTGGCCGACAACATCGTCGCGGGCTACCAGGGCCAGCCGGTCGAGGAGTACTCGCACAAGAGCGTCGGCGTCGTGGCCTCGCTGGGCCTGTACAAGGGCGTCGCCGAGCTCTTCGGCTTCCTCAAGCTCAAGGGCCCGCTCGCGTGGCTCGCGCACCGCGGCTACCACGTCATGGCGATGCCGACGACCAGCCGCAAGCTGCGCATCCTGGGCGGCTGGATCAGCCAGGCCGTCATGGGCCGCGAGGTCATCTCGCTCGGCTCCGTGCACGACCCGCGCGAGGAGTTCCGCCGCGCGTCCGTGCCGCCGGCCAAGCCGGGCGAGAAGGTCGAGCAGAAGGCGACGTCCTCCGCGGTCTCGGCCGCCGAGGGCAAGCCGGTCGACGCGGACGACGCCGACAAGGTGGGCGCCCAGAAGTGGTGACGCGCTGACGCGCTGACGCACCGACGGCGGCGGCCGGGGCCTGCGGGTCCCGGCCGCCGCCGTCGTCTCGGCCCGCCGTGGCGGCCGCGGCGCGCCCCGCAGTCTCGCCCCTTACGCCCTGAGCAGACCGCCGGGTGGAGCGCGGCACGAACCGGTGTGCCGCGGCGCGGCCCGCCGGTAGCGTGACCGCATGAGCCTGCCCGCGGTCCCGCGTCCCACGGTTCCCGCCGAGCCGCTCCTGCGCGACCTCGTCGGCGCGGTGCTGCGGCGCGAGCGGCGCCGCCAGGCCCGCACCCTGCAGGACGTCGCCGCCGCGGCGCGGGTGTCCACCGCCTACCTCTCCGAGGTCGAGCGCGGCCGCAAGGAGGCCTCGAGCGAGGTGCTCGCCGCCGTCTGCGGGGCCCTCGGCCTGACGCTGCTCGACCTGGTGGGCCGCGCCGTCCAGACCGCCCGCCTGCTCGCCGACGATGCCACCGGCGCGACCGCCTACGTCGGCGCCACCCGCGGCCGCGCCGCCAACCTCATCTACCTCACCGCCCAGGACGCCACCGACGCCTACGAGAC